>CAYMKM010000001.1:0-50949 GCA_964390985.1 uncultured Clostridia bacterium
GAGGATGCAATGCGTTCGTTCGATTTGCGTAATGTACAAGGGCGGATGGCGGCTGCCAAGGCGGTAATACCAATATTACAAAAAATATCCAGCCGCTTAGAACGCGATGTATATATTCAACGTGTAGCTGCTAGGTTAGAACTACCGTTGGAGAGCTTAGCTGCCGAAGTAGCAGAGGCTCGGCATACAAATCGGGAAATCCGCAATACTAGTAAAGATTTACAAAGTAGACCAAAACGGGTTGTGTTAGGGCCGCGACAATTGGCTGAACGGGAACTGCTGCGCTGTTTGATACAAGATCGCACAGCAATTCCCCAGGTGGTAGCCCAGTTAGGTGAGGCACCATTTACTAACGAAACATACAATGTCGTATTTAGGGTACTTGCTGCTAACCAGTCTTTGGCCACAGCTTTGGAGAATATGAAGGGCGAAGACGACATAGCAGTCTTAACACAGTTGGTGGAGCAAACTGATAGTCCACTTACCTACCAAGTATGTTTGGATAAGTTGCGTATTGAGCAGCTACGAGAAGAACTAGGGGTTATTGAAGAGGGGTTGGCGACGCTCGTGCACCAAGATCCGACGAGGTATATGTTGCAATGGCGGCAAAGCCTGCTGGCATTTTGGCGTTGGCGTCGTTTGGCACAACAAGTTACTGATAATGGTAAAGCAGGCTGAAAGGGAGGGGGGCAAACATGGCAAATAGGGATAACTTAGCCGATATTGAAGGTCTGAATGAACTGATTCAGCGCGGCAAGCAAACTGGAGTTCTCACATATCAAGAAATAGTGGACGCGCTGCAAGAGGTTGACCTCACTCCCGAACAGATAGAGGATGTCTACGCTCGCCTAAATAGTCACGGTGTAGATATAACTAAAGACAATGCTAATCAAAATGAACTACGGAGTAACGCTCAGACTGATGAATCCGTAAACACCGCTAATGGTGGCGAGGCTGATACCGATACCGATACCGATACTGGATCAAGCTTTCCTGAAGGCGTGGAGCAGGACCATGTTCGCATGTACCTGAAGGAGATAGGTAGAGTACCACTTCTTACAGCTGAAGAAGAGGTAGAGTTGGCTAAACGGATTGAAGAAGGCGATGAAGAGGCTAAGCGGCGGTTAGCAGAAGCTAATCTGCGGTTAGTTGTGAGCATTGCCAAACGGTATGTAGGTCGTGGTATGCAGTTCCTTGATTTGATTCAGGAAGGTAACCTGGGCCTGATCAAAGCAGTGGAGAAATTTGATTTTCGCAAAGGATTTAAGTTTAGCACCTATGCTACTTGGTGGATACGCCAAGCTATCACTAGGGCTATTGCCGATCAAGCACGTACAATTCGCATTCCGGTGCACATGGTGGAAACTATTAACAAGCTAATTAGGGTCTCCAGGCAACTGTTACAAGAACTAGGCCGCGAACCCACACCGGAAGAGATTGCTGAACAGATGGATCTTCCGGTGGAGCGTGTACGAGAGATCATGAAAATCGCGCAGGAACCGGTCTCCTTGGAGACGCCAATTGGCGAGGAAGAAGATAGCCATTTGGGCGATTTTATTGAAGACCAAGAAGCACCTGCTCCTGCTGAAGCAGCCGCCATTTATATGCTTAAAGAGCAGCTGGAAGATGTGCTAGATACCTTAACTCCCAGGGAAGAGAAGGTATTACGGCTGCGCTTTGGCTTAGATGACGGGCGTTCTCGTACTTTGGAAGAAGTAGGGCATGAATTTGGTGTTACCCGCGAACGCATTAGACAAATAGAGGCTAAAGCGTTACGTAAACTGAGGCATCCAAGTCGCAGCAAGAAACTGAAGGACTTTTTGGAGTAATAATAAGAGGTGACTTAATGGAGCGGCTAAAGAGGTTGAGTTCCATTGGTATCGCCTTATCTTCAGAAAGCAACTTAGAAAAATTACTAGAAATGATTGTGGATGAAGCCCGCAATTTTACCAATGCCGATGCAGGCTCACTTTATTTGCGGCAAGACGATCAGCTGCACTTTGCTATTGTACATAACAGTACACTAGGTGTCCGTATGGGGGGAGCAAGCGGTCATGAAATAAGCTGGCCCGCCATACCGCTATATGTAGATGGCAAGCCTAACACGGCTAATGTCTGTGCTTTTGCGGCCATAAATCGGCGCATAGTTAATATTCCTGATGTTTACAACGCCCCTGGCTTTAATTTCGAGGGGACTCGCATCTTTGATGCCAGATCGGGTTATCGCTCACAATCGTATCTAACAGTACCCTTGTGTGACCATGAAAACCAGGTGATTGGCGTTTTGCAGCTTATAAACGCTAAAGATAATGCTGATGTGATACCTTTTGATATTGAACTTGAACCACTGGTAGCCTCTTTGGCATCACAAGCCGCTGTAGCTTTGACTAATGCTAAATTAATTCGCGATACAAAAGCCCTCTTTGAATCGTTTGTTAAGGTAATGGCTACAGCTATTGACGAACGCTCGCCAAGCACTGCTGGTCATATAAAACGGGTGACCGACATTACCCTGGCTTTAGCGCTAGCAGTAAATGAAATAAATGAAGGTAAGTATGCCAACACGTATTTTGACGAAGATCAAATCAACGAAATGCGAATTGCCGCCTGGATGCACGATGTTGGTAAAGTTACTACACCTATTCACATAATAGAAAAGCGCATGAAGCTAGAAGCAATATTCGATCGCATAGAAATGGTGCGTCTGCGAATTGAGTTGTGCAAACAGCAAAAAATTAATGATTACCTAAAAATGTGTTTGCATATATGTAAACCTGGCGATGACGATGTTCAGACCAGCATTGCCCAAAGTGAAAAGGATTTAAAAGTAGAACTGGCCCGCCTGGACGATGACATGGCGTTTCTTGTTGAAATGAATAAATCATGCGAATTTGTACCACCTCCAAAAATAGATAAGTTGCATGAGATAGCCAGCCGCACCTATTGTTTGCAGGGTGAACCGCAGCCGTTGCTAACAAGCGATGAGCTAGAAAACTTATCTGTGACTCGGGGTAACGTTACTGGTGAGCAATTAGCCATAATGCGTGAGCATGCGGATGTGACCATAAAGTTATTGCAACAAATACCATTCACCCGTAAATTATCCGCTGTATGTGAAATAGCTGGCGGACACCACGAGAAGTTGAATGGCAAGGGGTATCCTCTCCACCTGAAGGCGGAACAAATTCCCATACAGACTCGCATGATAACCATTGCCGATATATACGAAGCGTTAACAGCTCGTGATCGTTCGTATAAAAAGGAACGCACTCCGCAAGAGGCACTCCGGATCTTAGGTTTTATGGCCGCTGACGGAGAGATTGACGCCGAATTGTTACGCATCTTTCAAGAAAAAGTTGTACCTAACATCATTTGCTTGTAATATGCAGGTTGCAGCAGTAATATACCCGTGTTATAATGACTGTTGTGAATTATGGAGGGGCCTGTAGCTCAGTGGTTAGAGCGTCCGACTCATAATCGGCCGGTCGCAGGTTCAAATCCTGCCAGGCCCACCAACCTTTTGCCACCATCGTCTAGAGGCCTAGGACGCTGCCCTTTCAAGGCAGTAGCGCGGGTTCGAATCCCGCTGGTGGTACCATTTGGAAGCCTCAAGAGTATACACTCTTGAGGCTTTTATCTTTAGTAGGGCAGGAGGCGACTTGCTTAAGCACGAAAGTACTAAGTGTTCCAAATAGTGAAGGAGAACTCAAATGGACTGCCGTGTATGTAATATCATAGAGTGGCTCGAACAACTTGCCCCTGCTAACTGGGCAGAGGGTTGGGATAATGTCGGTCTGCAAACCGGTAGTATTCATCAACCAGTGCGCACAGTAATGACATGTCTTACAGTTACCGATGCGGTAGTTGATCAAGCTATAGCTGCTGGTGTCGACTTATTGGTAGCACATCATCCGCTGATAATGCATCCGTTGAACAATTTGAGTTTACAAAGCGAAACGCGTTTACCTTTGCGTTTAGTGCAAGAAAGCATTGCATCATATGTCATCCATACTAACCTCGATGTGGCTCCCCAAGGGGCCGGGCACTGGTTAGGAGAGGCCCTGGGTCTAGATAATATGTCGCTTTTAGTGCCAGTGGATGTTGATCATATCTACAAAATAGCGGTATACGTGCCTAATACTCATGTGCAAAAAGTTCATGCCGCTTTGTGCGCAGCCGGGGGCGGTTATATCGGTAATTATAGCTGCTGCACATTTGCTAGTTCAGGTCAGGGTACTTTTCGGCCTATGGCCGGGAGTCACCCATACCTGGGCAAAAAAGGCGAGTTGGAGACTGTAGCTGAAGTAAAGCTAGAGACGGTGGTGCCACGCTCCAAATTAACAGCAGTGATAGAATCTATGAAAGCTGCTCATCCGTATGAAGAAGTGGCGTACGATTGCTACCGTTTAGAGTTGCCTTCACGCTTGGGTTATGGAAGGGTCGGTAGGCTTCCTGCCAGTATGGATTTAGCGGCATTTCAAAGATTGGTTGAGACTGCTTTATCTACAGCTAAAGTGCGGTTGGTTGGTAGAGAATGCTCCAAAGTGAGAAAAGTTGCTGTGCTAAATGGCAGCGGAGCTGATTATATCAATACAGCGCACGAGTGCGGTGCTGATGTATATGTTACAGGGGATTTGAAGTACCATGATGCGCAAAAAGCAGAGTGTTTAGGTTTATGTGTAATAGATGCTGGTCATTTTGCCACTGAAATATTAATACCAAATAACTTAGCAGCATACATGCGAAGTGTAGCGGATAAAGAGGATGTATCACTAAAGGTACTGGTTGCTAAAGAACAGGATTTACTGTAGGGAGGTGTTACCCTATGCAACGCAAATGTGAGCTATGTGGCAAAGAAATACCATTGGCGCGGCTGGAAGCACTGCCGGAAACAAAACGGTGCGTTGAGTGTGCTCGCCAAAAGGGATCTGATGTTGTAGCACGCCGCGTTGATACGGGGATGGATATCGACACATATAAGGATTTGTTAGGTGCAACTCGTAGTTAAATAAAAAGAACGAACAGAAACGAAAATTTATGATGGAGATGGGTGGGGTATGTAACCTATTCTCCCTTTCACATGATGTATTTGCGTACACAGGCTGCTTGCCTGTGTATTTTCTTACATGTATTTAACAGAAATCTGTTAGCAATGCTCGCTACCAGTTAACTTTATCACTAACAAAAAGAGAAAAAACGGTAAATAACCTCTCTGCAACTAGCAGGAAAAGCACTAGTGGTTCTAGAAAAGCGGGTTTGTGGGGCGAAGTGGGGCAAAGTGGTAGAAAAAGGAGCCATTTTGGGTAGTGAGTAAAGGAGGTGGGCTACGGTGTTCCTTGGTGAGTATGCACATACCATTGATAACAAAGGGCGACTCATCATTCCCTCTCGATTTCGTGACGGTTTAGGCGAACGCTTTGTAGTCACCCGCGGCCTTGATCACTGCTTATTTGTTTATCCGAATGACGAATGGCAAAATTTGGCGGATAAATTAAAGAATCTACCCCTTACAAAAGGCGATGCCCGTGCTTTCGCTAGGTTTCTTTTTTCCGGTGCCAGCGAATGCGAGCTTGATAAACAAGGACGCATATTGCTAGTTCCCGGATTACGCCAATATGCACGCATAGACAAAGAGATCATGGTTATTGGCGTATCTAATAGAGTAGAAATTTGGGCTGCTGAGGAGTGGCTTACCTACAGTGCTACTGCAGAAGCAGCATACGAAGATATTGCCGAGAAAATCGTTGATTTAGGCATATAGTTTCTACAAATAATTGAGGAGATAGCTGTATGGAATTTGCACACATTTCCGTACTGCAAAACGAGGTGATAAAGAGTCTACGTGCCGTTGATGGCGGTGTGTTTCTCGATGCCACTGTAGGAGGTGCTGGTCACTCTATTGCTATTTTAGAGGCCAATGCTGCCAACAGTGTTATTGGTATCGACCAAGACGAGACCGCATTGCAGGCGGCAAGAGAACGCCTAGCCCGTTGGCCAAGCAGGGTGCAGTTGTGCAAAGCCAATTTCGCCCAATTGGAACAAGTGCTAGAGTCATGCGGTGCAAACAAAGTTAATGGAATCTTATTTGATTTAGGGGTATCCAGCCCACAGCTAGATCAAGCCGAGCGGGGATTTAGCTACCAACATAATGCACCACTCGATATGCGTATGGATGTAACGCAAGGTAGAAGTGGGGCAGATTTGGTTAATTTGGCATCAAGTGAAGAATTGGCCAAGATAATTTACCAATATGGTGAGGAACGCTGGGCGAAACGCATTGCCGCAAATATTATTAGAGTGCGACAAATACGGGCCATATCCACCACGGGTGAACTGGTAGAGGTTATTAAGGAAGCAATTCCAGCAGCTGCTCGTCGCAGTGGGCCCCATCCAGCTCGACGCACGTTTCAGGCACTACGCATTGCGGTTAACAATGAGTTGGAGAATCTGGAAAAAGGATTACAAGCGGCTGTGAACAGTTTGTACCCAGAAGGCCGAATAGCAGTTATTACGTTTCATAGCTTGGAAGATCGCATTGTGAAGCACTTTTTTCGTACAGAAGCCGATCCATGCACATGTCCGGTATCATTACCGGTTTGCGTATGTAACAAGCAGCCCCGTTTAAAATTGATCACACCCCGCGGTATCACGCCATCAGCGGCTGAGCTGGCGAGTAACCCACGTGCCCGCAGCGCACGGTTACGAGTAGCACAGCGGGTTCTGTGAATTGAGGTGTATGCATAGCCATGACAGCAGCGAGACAACTGCAAAGAACTGATGTAGCACAACAAGTGGCAACAACCATGCCAGTTCACTACCCAGCACGCCGTGCTAAGCGAAAGGTTAACCACCTACCAAGGGCTATCCTGTTAACACTGTTGTCGCTAGGTCTAGCCATGGGGTATGTAAGCAGTACAGTGCGAGTTATGAATATGACATACACCCTTGCCGACCTTCGTTCAGAGTTAGCTGTTGCACAACGAGAGTATGGTTACCTTTCTATTGCAGTAGAGAAAGCACGTTCACCGCAGCAAGTAGAGAAATTAGCTCGAGAGCGCTTAGGCATGGTAACTCCGAAGAGCGTTGAATATATAGTACTAAACGAAACACTTGTAGAGAAAAACGATGCTCCCGATATGCAGCAAACTAAACCCGGTTTAGTGCGTACTGTGGCGGCATGGTTGCAAAAGTATTGGCCACATAAGGCTACTGTGGTGGCAGCTAGCAGACTGTAATCGCCCAAATAAGCATCAATAGCGGGAGAGGTACTTGTGAGGAAATTTTCGATGGTGACCGTACGCAAGCGGGTAGTGACTCTTCTGTTATTTTTCAGCGGCGTTTTTGCCTTATTATTCCTGCGGTTATCGTATCTGGAAGTGATCGCTGGGGATCGTCTTTTCTCTTGGGCTATCGATCAACGGCAAAGCATAATTCCTATTCTGGCTGACCGCGGCGAGATACTCGATCGTAATTTAACTAAGTTGGCAGTGAGCATGAGTACAGATGCTGTATTTGCCATACCAGCTGAGGTAAAAGATGTAGAGGATACCGCGGCTAAGCTGGCACCTTTGTTACAGCTGGATAAAGAGTGGTTGCTAGATCGCCTACAGAAACGGCAACGGATGGTATGGCTCAAGTTGCGGGTGGATCCGGTAACAGCTCGAGCAGTGCGGGAACTCGAGTTACCGGGCATTGATATTGTTGTGCGTCCGCAGCGCTTTTACCCGCATGACGAATTAGCTGCGCAACTACTCGGGTTCGCTGGCATAGATAATCAAGGTTTGGAAGGACTTGAAGCCTATTACGATCGGTACTTGCGGGGCGTCGATGGCATGCTACTGCAAGAACGCGATGCCACCGGACGTATAATCCCCGGTACGCTGGAGCAACACATACCACCGCTAAGCGGAAACAGTTTAGTGCTGACTATAGATCACGTTATACAATACATTGCCGAACGAGAGTTGGCCAAAGCGGTGCAAGAGACTAACTCCGAGTTTGGTATCAGCATATTTGTGCAACCAAAGACGGGCGAAATTTTGGCTATGGCTGTGTATCCTTCGTTTAATCCCAATTATTACAGCAGTTGGACTGCAGATGTTTGGCGTAATAGGGCTGTTACAGATCAATTTGAACCAGGTTCCACGTTTAAGGTGGTTACCGGGGTTTCTGCGTTGGAAGCAGGAGTAACCCGGTTAGATGAAGTGTTTGTTGACCCAATCCATTTATCCAGGTGGGGTGGTCGGGTTAATTGCTGGCGCAGCCAAGGCCATGGTCAGCAAACCCTGGTTGAAGCTACGGAGAACTCATGTAACCCAATTTTCGCTATATTAGCTGCTGATCGCTTGGGCCCTCAGAAATTTTACCGCTATGCTTCTGCTTTTGGGTTTGGTCAAAAGACAGGAATCGATTTGCCCGGTGAGGCAGTTGGTATGTTACCAAAACCTGGTGATACTCGGCATGGCGAATTGTTACAATGGGCAAATATTGGTTTTGGCCAAGGTGTCGCTGTTACGCCCTTGCAAATGGCTATGATGGTTTCAGCACTAGCCAACGACGGCAAACTGATGCGTCCCCACATTGTAAAAGAGATTCGCGATCGCAATGGTAAAATTGTGCAATCGTTCCCACCAGAAGTGGTGCGGCAGGTGATATCTAAGCAGGTTGCTAACGATTTTGCCAAAGTTATGCGTTCGGTTGTGGTAAACGGTTCTGGTTTGCGCGCAGAAGTGCCGGGTTATCGCGTAGCGGGTAAAACAGGTACTGCTGAAATGCCCTCGCCTTTGGGTGGATACTCCGATGATCGGATAGCTTCATTTATCGGCTTTGCGCCTGTGGATGATCCACAGATAGCGGGCGTGGTGATGCTGGTTAAGATTGGTGTACGACCTGCTTATGGTGGCACATGGGCGGCACCAGTGTTTAGTGCTGTGGTGGGCGATGCCTTGGAATACATGCAAGTGGCACGCAAAGCAGAGGTTTCGTTACCTAACACGAACGGGCAGGCATATGTGCCCAACGTCCAGAATTTGCCTCGTAGTGAAGCACTTAATGTTCTTGCACAAGCAGGCTTACAAGTTGCATGCACTGGGACTGGCGAATATGTTGAGCAACAACTGCCACGGCCAGGCGCTCAGGTTAAAATTGGCAGCACGGTGCAGTTATCGTTTGAAACTGAAGGTGAAGCATGTGATGAAGTAGTAGTCCCCGATGTAGTGGGACGAACCATGCGCGATGCCGCCGTCAGTTTAGGCCAAGCTGGCTTAGTTATTGTAGTGGAAGGCTCAGGTATAGCTACCCAACAGCAGCCGGCCGCTGGAACTCATGTAGAGTGTGGCGAGCGGGTAGTGGTAAAATTCACCTTACCCCGGTAGTTCCTTCATGCACGGGGTATGGTAAAGGTAGGATAATGGTGCGGGGGGAGCATTTATGCTATTAGCAAATACAGCAACTTTGATGGAAATAGCAGCTGCCACTGGTGCGACTCTTATTGGCAGCCCAAATGTGCAAATTAGTTCTCTTGTTTACGATACGCGCAATAGCATTCCGCCCCAAACCCTTTTTGCTTGCATTAAAGGGCTTTCTTATGACGGTCATGATTTTGGCGAATCAGCGGCTAGCGCTGGGGCGAGTGCCTTATTGGTGGAACGCCAGTTAAACATTAAGCTACCCCAGCTGCTAGTGGCCGATACTCGCCAAGCTATGGGTAAGGCAGCTGCCGTTATATATGGTAATCCGTCGCAAGCAATGCGTGTTATAGGTGTAACAGGTACCAAAGGAAAAACAACCACTACATATTTGATTAAACAATTGCTGGAAAAAACGGGAAAAGAAGTAGGCTTAGTGGGGACCACAGGCTTGGTAATTGGCGATCAGGTGGATACTACACCATTCTCCACTACAAGTACACCTGAAGCACCCGATTTACAAATGATGCTAGCCCGCATGGTGCGTGCTAACTGCAGTGCAGCGGTAATGGAGGTTACATCGCACGCAGCGGCGCAAGCGCGCATTTACGGTACTGAGTTCGACGTATCTGTCTTTACCAACATTGCGCCCGATCATTTGGATTACCACGGTAGTTTCAACGATTATTTAGCAGCTAAAACTGACTTTTTCCGTTATGCTAACCAAGCGGGAATAAAAAAGAATAAGGGCGCCGTAATTAACCGCGATGATCCGCATTGGCAAGCATTTGCACAAGCAACTACCTTACCGGTTATAACGGTGGGCGTTGATAATGGCGCTGATCTGCAGGCTGTAAATATACAAGTGCAACGTGGCGGTACCAGGTTTCAGTTAGTAGGACGTTTTGGCGAGGCTGATGTGTTTATGCCATTGCCTGGCCTTTTTAATGTGTATAATGCTTTATGTGCGGTTGGCGTTTTGTTGCATGAAGGTGTACCTTTGGCAGAAATTGTGCCTGCCCTAGAGCAATTAAAAGTTGTTCCAGGGCGGTTTGAACGCATTGACTGCGGGCAAAATTTCGAAGTATACATCGATTACGCCCACACTGGTCCAAGCATGGAGAACGTCCTTCGCTTAGCCCGTTCTTTTGTGCAAGGTCAGTTGATTGTCGTGTTTGGCGCTGGCGGTGATCGGCCTCGCCAGCGGCGTTATGAAATGGGGCAAGCTGCCGGTAGTTTGGCTGATAAAGTTATTATCACCTCTGATAATCCGCGCAGTGAGCCGCCAATGTTTATCTGTGCAGAAATTGCCCAGGCAGTAAAGCAATCGGGAATGCCAGATGATCAATATAAAGTGATAGTTGATAGGCGGGAGGCAATCGATTATGCCATTAATATGGCGGCTGCTGGCGATACGATTATAATTGCTGGTAAGGGCCATGAAACATATCAGGAAGTGCAAGGGAAAAGGTCACACTTCGACGATAGCGAAGAGGCACGAAGGGCCTTGCAAGAGCGAGGTGTGGCCGATGGCTCAGTTAACTGTTGAAGAGTATTTATCTGCACTTGACGGTGAATTAATATGGGGTACGCCAGTAGACTGTGGTGGCGTATTCACTGATAGTAGGCGCCCTTTACCCGCAGGTTTATTTCTCGCACTAATTGGTGAACGTTTCGATGGTCACGATTATATTGAGGCAGCCGGCAGAGCAGGAGCCCTAGGAGCTATTGTCGATCGCCGACGGCAACAAAAGGCTATACAACAGGCAGTTAATCTTGCTGAACACCATTCGCAGCCGTTATTTTTAATGGCTGTTAGCGATACCCTGGAAGCATTACATAAGCTAGCAAATGCGCATCGCCGTAAATTTACCGGGCCAGTAATTGCTATTACCGGTAGCAATGGTAAAACATCGACAAAAGAGATGACTGCGCATTGTTTGCGTACACAGTATAAGGTATTAGCTACTGAACGCAATTATAATAACGAAGTAGGGCTGCCCCTAACCTTACTGGGATTAACCCCAGAACACAATATTTGCGTGGTAGAGATGGGAATGCGCGGTTTGGGGCAGATCGCTCGTTTGGCAGCTGTGGCTGAACCGAACATTGGCGTTATCACTAACATAGGCCCGGTTCACTTAGAGCTATTGGGCGACATAGATAATGTGGCCGCTGCCAAATCGGAGTTGATCCAAGCGTTATCGCCAAGCGGAGTGGCTGTACTCAATGGCGACGATGATAAAGCGGCTGCTATGGCCAAACAGGCGAAAGGAACCGTGATCACTTACGGTATTTCCCACAACTGTCGTCTGCAAGCCCGTAACATAGAACTTCATCCCAGTGAGAGTACGTTTCAGGTTTGGTTTGATGGCGAAAAAGTGACCGATGTGTTGCTTAGTCTACCTGGCGAGCACAATGTATATAATGCGCTGGCAGCGTTAGCGGCTGTACTATCAATCGGAGGGGATTTGCCTGTAGCTGCAGCCACCTTGGCCACTATGGCGCCGTTACCTATGCGCTTGGAACGAACAGCGCTTCCTTCGGGGACCGTGCTGATAAATGACGCCTATAACGCTAGCCCAACCTCTATGCAGGTGGCATTAGATGTACTCTCCCGCAGTGAAGGTCGGCGGGTGGCAGTTTTGGGGGATATGCTTGAGTTGGGCGTCGATTCACAAGCACAACACCACGAAGTAGGTAGGCTAGCGGTAACCGCTGGTGTGCAAAAGTTAGTGGTGGTAGGTAAAGGTGGCAAGGCCATTGCCCAAGGTGCCCTATCAGCCGGCTTATCTCCTAAAGCGATTCAGCATTATCCAACAGCAGCAGCAGCCAGTGCGGCCATAGACAATTGGTTGCATTCGGGCGATTGCGTATTAGTAAAAGCATCGCGTGGAGTGCGGTTAGAGCAAGTGGCTGAAGCTGTAATTAGAAAGCGGTGAGTACCTTGAGTGACTTCAGCCACATAACACTGACTGGAATATTATCCTTTGCTATAGCTTTAGCTATTGGGCCAGGTATCATAAGTTACCTTTATAAATTAAAATTTGGTCAGTCTATTCGTCAAGCGGGCCCAGCAACTCACCAAAAAAAAGCAGGGACACCTACCATGGGTGGCATCATTATTATTTTTGCTTTTGTGGTGGCTACTTTGTTGATGGTAAAGCAATTTGAACTAGTTCCTTATGCGTTATTTGCTGTAGTAGGTTTTGGCCTAATAGGACTGCTTGATGATTATGTTAAGGTGACTAAGAGGTCATTAGGATTAAAAGCTAGGCATAAACTACTTGGTCAGGTGCTAATTGCTTTACTGGTGGCCTTATATGCGCTAAATGAACCACGAATAGGCCCAGTATTGCTTATGCCCTTTTCGCAGGTGAACATAGTGTTGGCCGATTGGTTATACCTGTTAATAGTTATGTTTACTTTACTAGGGGCAGTTAATGGGGTGAACTTCGCCGATGGACTTGATGGCTTGGCAGCGGGTGCTACAGCAGTGGCTGCCGTAGCTTACGCCGTAATTGCCTACATGCTAGGGAACACAGAGCTTGCCGTATTTGCTGTAGCAGTAGCCGGTGCCTGTTTGGGGTTTTCCTGGTTTAACTCGCATCCAGCACAGGTAATTATGGGGGATCTTGGCAGTTTGGCTTTAGGTGGTGCCCTAGGTGTATTGGCCGTCTTCACCAGAACAGAACTGTTATTGCCCATTATAGGTGGAGTATTTGTTATTGAGATTTTATCTGTAGTGATTCAAGTGGTTTATTTTCGTTTGACGGGCGGCAGACGTTTTTTCCGGATGAGTCCGATACACCATCACTACGAATTAGCTGGCTGGGCAGAGACAAAAGTGGTGACACGGTTTTGGTTGGTGGCCTTGATCTTTGCTTTGCTGGGATTACTGGCATTTTAACCTGGAGCTTTGGCTTTTGGGGGTGAAAGAATGGCCGGAGCTAAGCGCCCGGATGCATGGATCATCATAATAACCATGTGTATATTGGCAATTGGCATTGTTATGGTATATAGTGCCAGCTACGCTACGGCTGGTGAAACCATTAACGATACATATTACTTTGTAAAACGGCAGTTACTTTGGGCGCTTGTTGGTTTAGTTGGTATGTATGTTATGTCTCGCATTGATTACCACATATGGCGTTTATGGGCATTACCCGGATACTTACTGGCTATTGCGTTACTTGGCTTGGTTTTAGTGGTGGGTGGCGATGTGATGGGTGCTCAGCGCTGGATTCACGTAGGCCCACTCAGCATGCAACCCTCCGAGTTTGCTAAGTTAGCCCTCATTAATTTTTTAGCTGCCTATTTGGCTAGTCGTCGCGCTGATATTGAGCGCTTTATAAATGGCTTCGCTTTACCCTTGGGTTTAATTTTGTTGGCCGTGGCCCTCATTATGCTGGAACCGGATTTAGGTACCAGCGTAGCAATTATTGGCATCGCCGTGATGATGTTATATGCCGCTGGTACCCGTATAAGGCATCTAGTGATGTTGGCGGTTGCTGCGGTACCAGCAGTTTACGCTTTAATACGGTTGGCACCGTACCGCATGCGGCGTTTTACAGCATTTATAAACCCATGGAGTGACCCACTTGATTCGGGTTGGAACATTATTCAATCGCTTTTAGCAATAGGGTCCGGTGGTTTGTTCGGCTTAGGCTTGGGTGCTAGTCGGCAAAAATACCACTATTTGCCAGAGCAATACACAGACTTCATTTTTGCTATTCTAGCGGAAGAACTGGGGTTAATTGGTGCTGCCACACTAATGTTGCTGTTTTTAGTTTTGGCTTGGCGTGGGTACCGGGCTGCATTGAGGGCTCCAGACTTATTTGGTTGCTTATTCGCGGTTGGGATCACAACAATGATAGCATTACAAGCATTTTTAAACATAGCTGTGGTTTGTTCAATTGTTCCCGCCACTGGCATCACATTACCCTTAGTGAGTGCCGGAGGTTCGTCGCTCTCTATCACCTTAGCTGGGCTTGGTGTGTTACTTAACATTTCTGCTGCTGGTGTGTCGCGTAAGGAGGGGTAGGTATGCGTGTTTTAATAGCTGGTGGAGGGACAGGCGGACACATATACCCAGGTATAGTTGTAGCGCAACACCTGCAAGCCAAAGGTGCTAAAGTGCTGTTTGTCGGCACAAAAAAAGGAATGGAAGCCGATATTATCCCTCGCTACGGTTTCGACTTCACCACTATTAGCTCTCGCTATATACCGCGGCGAATATCACCAGCAGTGTTTGTAGCCTTAGCAAGTGCTGGCCGGGGTTTTTTAGAAGCGGCGGCAATTGTGCGCGATTTTCATCCTGATGTTGTTGTTGGCATGGGTGGTTATGTAGCTGGACCTATGGTGTTAATGGCAGCATTTAAGCGTGTTCCCACATTAATTCATGAGCAAAACGCATATCCGGGTGTAACCAATAAAATATTGGCACGCTTTGTGAGCAAGGTAGCTTTAGGATACCGAGAAGCTGCTCGGTATTTGCCTGCTCATAAAGTGGTGGTAACCGGTAACCCTGTGCGACCCGAAATAACGAAGTACACCAGAGAAGAAGGTCGGCGCTATTTTGGATTTGCCAATAATAAAAAAGTGTTGCTAGTGGCTCCGGGTAGTCAAGGAGCACGTCAAATTAACCAAGCAATGCTCGATGCCGCTGAAGTGTTCCACCTCCGTCAAGATTTACAGGTATTGCATGCCACCGGAAAAAGACAATTCGATGACGTGAAAGAGGAAATAACTCGTCGTGGCGGACGATTCGATAAAAAGGAGCAATGCTGTTATTATGGCAACTATAAAGTGGTGCCATATATATACGATATGCCGCAGGCTTATGCAGCAGCAGATCTTTTGGTGGGTCGGGGTGGTGCATTATCATCTGCCGAAATAACGCTGCGTGGTCTGCCGGCTTTGCTGGTGCCATATCCGCATTCAGCAGAGAACCATCAACTATTTAATGCACGTGTACTAGAAGCTAATGGTGCTGCTTGGGTATTACTAGATAAGGATGTCAATGGTAACTCACTCAGTCGGGCGGTATTACAATTGCTAGATGCGCCTGCAACTCTGGCCGCTATGCAAAAGGCCAGTCACCGATTGGGTAAACCCGAAGCGGCCGATGATGTGCTCAGGTTAATATGTGAGCTGGCGAAAACAAAAGCAAAATAAGAACATAGGAGTCGAGAGGTACATAGCATGTGGGAGAAAGGCCTAAATCTGCAAGGTGAGGTATGTTTTGCCGAGGCGATGAGTTCTCATACCAGTTTGCGTGTGGGTGGTCCGGCGGATATTTGGATTATGCCTCACAACGTGGATAATTTGTGTTCGGCACTACGCACCTTGCATGAGCAAAAAGTGCCGATAACAGTAATTGGTCGGGGGACTAACTTGCTGGTGGCTGAAGCAGGTGTAAGAGGTGCAGTAATAAGTCTGTCAAAACTAGATAAGGTAGATTTTGCTGGAGAACAAGTGCGTGCACAGGCAGGCGTCTCTTTGGCTAAATTAGCTAAAATGACTGCAAAACGTGGTCTTTCTGGTTTGGAGTCACTGGCGGGTATACCCGGGACGGTGGGTGGAGCAGTAGCTATGAATGCTGGTGCCTATGGCAGTAACATGGCTAGCATTGTAGAGCAAGTGCATATGGTGAACTTTAACGGACACGAACAACATGCAGATAAAGCAGAGATGGAGTTTGGGTATCGTACTAGCGTTCTGAATAAGTGTCCCAATTTGGCAGTGGTGGAAGTCCTTCTCAATTTGAGGGCGGATACATCAAATGCCGTGAAAGAACGCATGATTGAATTCGCCAGAAAAAGAGCACGCACACAACCATTAGGCCAGCCTAGTTGTGGTAGTGTATTCAAAAATCCACCGGGTGATTATTCAGCTCGTCTCATACAGGAGTGCGGTTTGAAAGGGGTATCAAAAGGGGGGGCTACAATTTCACCACGGCACGCTAATTTTATTGTGACCGGGCCAGGTGCTCGTGCGCAAGATGTAATGGATTTAATTGAGATGGCTAGGCAAACAGTGGCCCAGCGTTTTGGGGTGTGGTTGGAGTTGGAGGTTCAGCTTCTAGGATGGGATTCATGGGCACAGGTGAAAGAGGTGTAGGGGATGGAGCATTTATACATTGAGGGTGGCCGGCCCCTAGTTGGTACGATGCATATCAGTGGGGCTAAGAACGCTGTCCTCAAGTTGATGGCTGCCAGCCTGATGACCTGTGAGGACTGCGTTATACGTAATGTACCGCGTATTAAAGATGTAGCCAATATGATGGCTGTTTTGCGTGGCCTGGGTGCCCAGGTGCATTTGGATGCACGCGGTGTTATGCGAATTTCCAGTGGGGAGGAGCTCTCATGGGAGGCACCTGATAACAGTGCCCGTGAGATGCGCGCCTCCATTCAGGTGATGGGGCCATTGCTCTCCCGCTTACACCATGTACGCATCGCTCATCCAGGCGGATGCGCTATAGGAGCTAGGCCCATAGACTTACACATAGCTGGATTGCGTAAATTGGGAGCACAGATCACCGAGGAATATGGACACATAAACGGTTATTGTGAGCGTCTAAAAGGTGCCGATATTCATTTGGATTATCCTAGTGTAGGGGCTACAGAGAACTTGATGATGGCCGCTACGCTCGCCGAAGGGGTAACGACAATATATAACGGTGCCCGCGAACCAGAAATTATTGAAGTGCAAAATTTCCTTAACTACATGGGTGCTCGAGTGCGCGGGGCTGGTACTGATACAATTCGTATTACCGGAGTAGACTCATTGGGTGGCGCCGACCATACGGTAGTACCCGATCGCATAGAAGCGGGCACATATATGGTCGCAGCAGTGATGACAGGGGGTGAGTTATTATTAGAACCAGTGATTGCTGATCACTTACAAATGGTAATAGCTAAGTTGCGGGAGGCAGGAGCAGCAGTAGAGGTAGAAGGAGAACGAGTTTATGTGCGGGGGCAAGGGCGCATTCGACCCTTACAGTTACGCTCGGCACCGCATCCGGGCTTTCCTACAGATATGCAACCTCAGTTTATATCCATGCTTACCATGGCTAATGGTACCAGCATAGTGAGTGAAAACGTTTATTCCAGCCGTTTTAGACATGTAGATGAGTTTGTACGCATGGGTGCTGATATTAGCGTTGATGGCCGCATTGCAATTATCCGCGGTCCCAACAGATTAACCGGAGCGCAAGTGCAAGCTTGGGATCTGCGTGCTGGTGCTGCGGTTGTACTAGCCGGATTGGCAGCTGAAGGTATTACGCGTGTCGCAAATATACACCACATTGACAGAGGTTACGAGCAGCTAGAGGAGAAATTAAAGGGCGTAGGTGCCAATATCGAGCGGCGCGAAACAGTTAATATAGAAGAACCAGTATTAGTGTGAAGGGAAGCAGGGTGGCTGTGTGGTACTAAGTGCCTGTAGTGAGGGGGCACAGCATGCAGCGGAATCGGGCTGAACGCGGTTTTTCTATAGCATTGGGCTTATTCGCTTGTGTGCTTGCTATTCATCTTTTTGTGCAATCACCTTTCTTTATTGTTAAATCAGTATCTGTACGCGGTCTGCAACAACTAGACGAATCATCTATTATCGCCCATTCAGGTATACGGTCCGGGGTGAACATTTTCGATGTCGATGTAGCGCAAGCTCGGCAACGACTATTAAAAGAACCGAGGTTAGATACAGTTCGGATATTGCGTCGGTGGCCAGCACGCATAGAAATAATAGTCCAGGAGCGTGTGCCAGTTGCTATGCTTGCAGCAGCCGATACTTTATGGTTGGTGGATGATAAGGGAGTAGTTTTAGGTAATAGCACAGGAGAAGAGAGCCTAATGGTGCTTACGTACCCTACGGCAATCTCCCCAGTGCTTGGAGAAGCGTTACCGCCACCAGCATTGCGGGCAGCAGCAGGGTTAGCTGGTGATTTACCTGTGTTGTTAGCTGTAGAAATGGCGGAGATACGCGCCTTGGCAGTGGACAACCTTGAATTAATAACGCGCAATGGAGTGGTTATATATTTTGGTTCCTGGAGCGAAACCAAACTGAAGTACGCTGTATTGACGACGTTGTTCGCACAAATATCCGCAAATGATACTCAACCGACGAGAATTGACGTAAGTCGTCCTGAAACCCCTGTAGTGAGGTAATTCTTGCGCAGGAATGGTTCTATAAACGTTGAACATATTTATTCAGTACTTACCAGGAGCTGGTAGGAGGAGAGACTCCATGTTCGAGTATGATGCCGAGGGGACCCAGTTTGCCCAAATAAAAGTGATTGGCGTTGGAGGGGCCGGCAGCAATGCCGTAAACCGCATGATCGAAGCCGGATTGCAAAATGTGCAGTTTATTGCCATGAATACTGACTCCCAAGCGCTGCTTTCGTCTAATGCACCATACAAGGTTTTACTAGGCGAAAAGCTCACCCGGGGGCTAGGGGCTGGTTCTGACCCACAAGTTGGGAAAAAAGCTACAGAAGAGAGTCGCGAGGATATCCGTAAAGTTGTTGAAGGATCTGATATGGTTTTTGTCACTGCTGGTATGGGTGGAGGTACGGGTACTGGTGGTGCCCCGGTAGTGTGTGAAATAGCTAAGGAACTCAATGTGTTAACGGTGGCGGTAGTTACTAAACCTTTCGCTTTTGAAAAGCAACGGCGGCGTAGCCAGGCCGATACTGGCATTGAGCAGATGCGGGGCAAGGTCGATACACTCATCACCATTCCTAACGATCGTCTGCTACAGGTTATTGATAAACGCACCTCAATTATTGAAGCTTTTCATATTGCCGATGATGTATTGCGTCACGGTGTACAAGGTATATCGGACCTAATTACCATGCCCGGCCTAATTAACCTGGATTTTGCTGATGTACGCACTATTATGACTGATGCAGGCTCTGCACTGATGGGTATTGGACAGGCTTCTGGCGATGATCGAGCGGTTAAAGCCGCACGCGATGCTATTTGCAGTCCACTGCTGGAAGCATCTATTGAGGGTGCGAAAAACATTCTTATTAACATCACCGGGAGCTCGGCGTTAGGCATGTTTGAAGTGAATGATGCAGCCGAAACTATTGCCCAGGCAGCTGATGACGAAGCTAACGTGATATTTGGTTATGTAGTTGATGAAACAATGCAAGATGAAATAAAAGTGACAGTGGTGGCCACTGGTTTTGATACGAGGAAAGATGGGTTTAAACCTAAAGCGCTCAAAGAACTGGAAATCCCCCAGTTTATGAATGATAACATTGAGATCCCAGCTTTCTTGCGTCGTCGGCCTTCATAAGAATGTAATTGCAAAGCCGTAGGAGGGTGTCCAAGGATTTGAGGCACCCTCTATTCCATACGCTTAATTTCCCGTCGCATCTTCTTTAAGATGCGTTTTTCTAATCGCGATATGTAGGATTGTGATATTCCCATTTCGTCGGCGACTTCTTTTTGTGTTTTTTCCTGCCCATCTTTTAAACCGAAGCGGAGCTCCATAATGCGTTTTTCCCTTCCGGAAAGCCGACCTAGTGCGCCGACAAGCAATGAGCGATCCACTTGTTCTTCTATGTATTTCATCACATCGCTCTCGGTACCTAACACATCAGAGAGCAGTAGTTCGTTGCCATCCCAATCAGTATTTAGTGGTTCATCAAAGGATATTTCAGCTCTGGTCTTATTATTGCGGCGTAAATACATAAGAATTTCGTTTTCTATACAGCGGGATGCATAGGTAGCCAGTTTTATTTTTTTGCTGGGGTCAAATGTATTCACCGCTTTAATTAGACCGATAGTCCCAATAGAGACCAGATCTTCTATTGGCACGCCAGTGTTCTCAAATTTACGGGCAATATATACCACCAAACGTAGGTTGCGCTCTATTAAAACAGTCTTTACAGAAAGATCACCGCTGCTCAACCGTTCAAGGAGTGAAGCTTCCTCATCGCTGGATAAAGGAGGCGGCAACACTTCGCTCGATCCAATGTAGTAAATGCGTGCTTTCAGCACACCCCAAAACCGTAAAAAGCGAACAAAAATTAATTGGGTGGCTAAGCGAGTTTTAATTAATAGTGGCCGCATAAGAGCACTCCCCCTTTAATGTCAACCTGCAATAACTCGTTTTGCAGCAAATCCGGGCCAATTAGAGCCTGATAATAGCCGACTGGGTCCAATTGGTGGCAGCAAAGGGCGATAACACAATCACCTACTGGTTGCGCTTTGCCATCAATCCACATGGTGGCTTGTTGGGGGCGAAAACCGGCCATTACACCGGGCGTTGCACCTAAAGCAGTATATGGAATTACATGGAAGCGCTGAGCCCAGCTGGTGGTGGCTAAATCAGCTATCAGAGCATTGTATCTACCCGCGGCCAATTCTTCGGTGGCTCTAAGTAATGACGCCGGTAAAATGTCGCTTAAAGCAGCCCGTTCTACCACTAGTACAGCTCGCGCGGATAGGGGATCTTTTAAATGGTTGCCAGTGTCGTATAAAGCTATCACGCGGGCTTGGCATCCTGGTTCGAAGGAAATATCTAAGGGAATATACAGTGGCTGATGTTGTAAACGTTGTCTAATGACTCCCCAACCTAGTTCCGCACTGAGTAGTAACGTAATAAAAGCGGTTACAGTACCAGCTACCAGATGAGGTGAAGTTGGACTACCTAGTAGTTGTGAGGCGGCTACGCCGCTACCTGCCGATAACATGCTAATTAAATAAAACACTCCACTAACATGCCAATAACGTGCCGTAGGGTAAAAGGCCGCTACCAGCATGACAAGGGGAAAGGTAATCAGTAGCAATGGAGAGCGTAATAAACCGTACCCGGGTATTAGGCTCCAGTAAGCTAGCATTGTGAGAGCGTAGTAAAAAGTGCCGCTGGCAGCCCCGAGGGCTAACCGACCACGGCGGACAGGCAGTCGGGTGGCAGTGGCGGTAGCCCACAAAAGTAAGTAATCGAAAACAAAGTTTACCATGGCCAATAACAGCTGCACATCCACATAAACAACCATATGCGCCCCGCCTCCTTATCCATTTTACCCAGACCGCCCTCTGGTTCCTTTCCTTAACATTACCTATCAGAATATGGCTGCTCGGGCTGGGCAATAATGGGCTTAGGGATGGTTTTAGAAGAGGCGGTGCCAGAGCATGAACAAGGTGGAAATATGTGGTGTAAATACATCGAAACTCCCTGTACTTTCTAATGAAAAAATGCGGGAGCTGCTCAGAAAAATGCACAAAGGGGATAAAGCAGCCCGCAATGCATTGGTGCAAGGGAATTTGCGTTTAGTACTCAGCGTGATTCAACGTTTTAGTAACCGGGGTGAAATGGTTGACGATCTTTTTCAAGTAGGTTGCATTGGCCTCATGAAAGCCATAGATAATTTTGATCTCAGCCAAAATGTCCGATTCTCTACATATGCCGTTCCCATGATCATCGGCGAGATACGTCGTTATTTACGCGATAACAATCCAATTCGCGTCAGCCGTTCCTTGCGCGATATTGCCTATAAAGCCCTGCAAGTACGCGATTCGTTAGTCAGTCGTCATAGTAAAGAACCCACTATTAACCAAATATCGGAAGAACTAGGTATTCCACGCGAAGAGATTGTTTACGCGCTGGATGCTATTCAAGAACCGATCTCATTATTTGAACCTATATACCACGATGGTGGTGACCCCATTTTTGTGATGGACCAAATTAGCGACGATAAACAAGACGACGCCGGTTGGTTAGAGGGTATCTCAATTCGCGAAGGGCTCGCACACCTTTCTGATCGCGAAAAATTAATATTGACTATGCGCTTTTTCGATGGCCGTACACAAATGGAGGTAGCTGATGAAATTGGTATATCCCAAGCACAAGTATCGCGGTTAGAGAAAGCTGCCTTAAAGAATTTACGACGACACATGGTCGTGTAGTCCCACAGGCGAGGAGGTTCTTATGATGCTAGTTATATATAAAACACGCCGACGTATAACCTTAGGTATACTCGGCGTAGCTGTCACGGCGATAGCTACTGTAGCAGTATTAGGTAAGTATGGATCACTAATAGCACACAACAACGATAATTTGTTGCGGTTACATGTGGTTGCCAACAGTAATACTCCAGCGGATCAACAATTAAAACTGCAAGTACGTGATGCCTTGCTACCATTGCTGCAGCAAATAGTTTCCGAGAAAAATACGGCCGATGAAGTTGCTGCGGCAGTGGCTGCCAAACAAGCGCAACTAACCAATGAAGCTGCTGCCGTAGTTTCCAACGCTGGCTTCACCTACCCGGTTCGGGTAGAACTAGGTGTTTACCCCTTTGATGCTAAAAACGATAATAGGGGAGTGAGAGTTCCAGCTGGTTATTATAGTGCATTGAAAGTGATATTAGGCGAGGGCGAAGGGAACAACTGGTGGTGCATCCTTTTCCCGCCATTATGTTTTGGCCCCAATGATGTAGAAGTGGCAGCAGGAAAAACGAATGTGCAATGGCGCTGGCGTTTTTGGCCGTCAAAAAGCCGTGTGGTCTACGCTGGTGCAAAATGATCATATATGTAAGGGGGTGGAGGTATCGCCGGGAAGGAGGCAACCCCCTTGCTGCAGAAAGCATCAGAACTAAGGATGATGGATGTCATTAATGTAGCTGATGGAAGACGTTTGGGAAATGTATGTGATTTGGATATGGATGAGGTTACTGGCCAAATAACAGCCGTTATATTACCCGCTTTCGCAGGCCACATTGTAGGTTGGAACCGCCGATCAGAGTTGGTTATTACTTGGCCGCAAATCGTTCGTATTGGCCAGGATGTTATTTTAGTAAATTTGCCCCTCAGCAACCTGAGTGCCTAATTGGAGTGCATAATTGTTCGATTTATTTTCTGACAACGACCTCATAATAGTACAATCGCATCTTCTAAATGATTTGGGAGTAGTAAATGGGTTCACCATGCGCATGGGTGGAGTTAGTCAGCCACCTTATGCCGAGTTGAACATGGCATTTCATACGGGTGATAATCCCGATGACGTGCGTGAGAATCGCCAAAAGGTAGCTCAAGCGCTTGGCATTAAGGTGTCAGCAATGGTAGCCGCTGAACAGGTTCATGGCGCTAATGCTTATGTAGTGACAGCCAAAGATGCCGGACGTGGCAGTTTATCGTCTACCTTGGCTATTCCTCATACCGATATTATGCTTACAAACACCGATGGTATCGTTTTAACCAGTTTTTATGCCGATTGTGTGCCCATACTATTGGCCGATCCAGTACAGCGAGTGGTGGCGAGCGCCCATGCTGGTTGGCGGGGTACGCGCTTGCATGTAGGCGCTGTGGCATTGCGAGTTATGCATGAACACTTTGCGAGTGACCCTGCCGATGTACGCGTTGTGATAGGGCCGGCCATTGGGCCATGTTGTTATCAGGTTTCTCAGCAAATGGCAGATGAATTTGGTCAGGAGTTTGGTGCTGATGTTGCGCTAGGGCGGCAACTAGACTTGCGGCTGGCTAATAAGCGTAGCCTTGAGCGTGCGGGTGTGCCATCAGTACAAATTCACAGTGCGCCCTGGTGTACAAGCTGCCAGCACGAACTGTTTTTTAGCCATCGAGCGTCAGGTGGGGTAACAGGACGTTTTGCAGCGCTAATTGGCATGCATCGTGCAGGGCAATAGCAGGAGTCAGGTGGTATTTAGACGAAGGTTTTAGCTTTGTTGAGAGGTGAAACCTTTTGTCTGCACGCAAACGTGTCCGCAAGCATCGTCGATATAGAGATTTACTGGCCATAGGGGCCCTTACACTAGCTGTATTGGCGCTTATCAGCATACATTCAACCGCCGCTGGTGTTATTGGCAACTACTTGGCTACCAGCTTACGTTGGGCGGTTGGTCAAGCTGCCGATTTGCCGCCTATTCTTTTATGCTTGTGGGCTTGGTGGTTGTTGCGCGGTAAAACGCGTGTCAAAGGTAGCCTGCGCGGTCTAGCTATAGGGATACTCAGCTCTGTTGTCGTAGCTGCCATTGATTTAATTCCTTCCATATACGAAGAACCTGCTGGCATCATTGGTGCATTTTTAGGTGGCTGGTTGGTGGAAGCGTTCGGTTTTACCGGTGCATGGGTAGTGTTGGTATCGTTAACGCTGGTAGCGCTGATCCTATTGATAGAATCGCCTGCTTACCAATTACTCTCAACCATTGCAACAGCTGTATCTTCTGTTTTTCGCATAGTGGCCAACGCTGTTATGCAATTATTTTCTAAAGTAGCAGCCTCGTGGCAAAACATGAGTGAGGCTAGGAGTAAGCGTCGTGAATTGCGGCAAGCAGCACGCGCCGAAAAAGCAGCCAGAAGAGAAGAGGCTGAGCCAGAGCTCGAGCCAGAGCCAGCAGCAGAGTTAGCTGCTAGCTCAGCAGAGCTAGTAACTGACCCTCCTCATTCGTCGACACCAGAGTTTACTGATCCGTTTAAACTACCTATACGGGGCAGGGCCAGGGCAAAGCAGCAGCATACAGATACTATGCCTGCGTCAAAAACTGAAACCAAGACTAACCAGACAGCACCAGCTGACCAAATTGGTTGTCAGCAACCCATACCGGCTATTGAATCCACAACTGCTGGTGTTATTCAATACCGTTTACCACCACTCACTATTTTCAAGCGTTCAAAAGAGCCAGCATCAAGGCGTAAAGGCCCTTTTAAAGATCAAAGCGCCATGCTGGAAGAGACATTGGCTAGCTTTGGTGTGGAAGTGAAAGTAGTGGATGTCCGGCATGGGCCTGTTGTCACGCGTTACGAACTACAGCCAGCTCCGGGCGTGCAAGTTAGACGCATCACCAGTCTTGCCGATGATCTAGCATTAAACCTAGCTGCTGCTGGTGTACGTATTGAGGCACCTGTACCGGGCAAATCCGTAGTAGGTATAGAAGTGCCAAATAAAGAACCGGCCAAAGTCTTATTCCGCGAAGTGGTGGAGAGCGATACCTTTTCTCGGGCACGCTCGCGCCTCAGTTTCGTAGTAGGTATGGATATCGCCGGTACACCGGTGGTGGGTGACCTTACTCGCTTATTACACGTGCTTATTGGCGGCGCTACGGGTTCAGGTAAAAGTGTTTGCTTAAATAGCATTATCTGCAGCATTCTTACCAAAGCAAAACCACATGAGGTGAAATTGCTCCTCGTTGATCCAAAACGTGTCGAATTGGCTGTATACGATGGTATTCCACATTTGATGGCCCCGGTAGTCACCGATGCTAAATTGGCGGCCGGAGCCTTGCGATGGGCAGTTAAAGAAATGGAGAACCGGTATAAAATATTTGCTGAACAAAGTGTGCGGAATATAGATGCTTATAATCAGCAGGTTTTACGCACAAAAAATACTGGAGAAGAGCCAGCTCAAGAAGGACTACCGCACATTGTTATAGTCATTGATGAACTGGCCGATCTTATGATGGTTGCCAAAAACGACGTGGAAGATAGTATTTGTAGGTTGGCGCAAATGGCCCGCGCCGCTGGCATGTTTTTGCTAATTGCTACGCAGCGACCATCGGTCGATGTAATCACAGGTTTAATTAAAGCTAATGTGCCTAGCCGCATCGCTTTTAAAGTGAGTGCTAACCAGGACTCCCGCACTATTCTAGATCGCATTGGGGCAGAACGCTTGCTTGGCAAGGGCGATATGCTCTATTTCCCTATTGGTTTACCAGAACCAATAAGGGTACAAGGAGCTTTTATATCCGATAAGGAAGTTCAAGCTGTAGTTGATTTTTGGAAGAGCCAGGGTAGCCCAGAGTACCAAGAAGAAGTGTTCAGCATAGAAGTGACAGAGAGCGAGGCGCAATTCGAAGATAACAGCGACGAATTGCTGGCTGATGCCGCTCGTTTGGTGGTTGAGACAGGAAATGCATCAATATCTATGATTCAAAGGCGCTTCAGGGTTGGTTACGCTCGCGCCGCCCGCCTGATGGATATGTTGGAGCTGCGCGGTGTTGTTGGTTGCTACCAGGGTAGTAAGGCCCGAGAGGTGCTTAAAACCATGGAAGAGTTAGAGGAAATAGTGTTTTGATTAAGGTGGTGCATTATGTTTAAAAGAATGGGTTGGACGGCGCTGTTGGTCTTTCTGGCTGTATTGGTGATTATCACTCTTTTTTCTCATTTCTTCACCGATATGTGGTGGTTTGGCCAGCTGGGTTTTGCGCAAACCTTCTGGCTCCGTTTGGGCTGGCTGTGGGCCGTCCGCTTGGGTGCGGCAATTATAGCAGCCTTGTTTATTTACCTTAACTTGAGTTTAACGCGGCGTTCGGCAGCGCAAGCCATGTTTCGTATGCAAGATAGATTGCAGAATATATCGTGGCGAGCGGTTCGTTGGGGATACGCTTTAGCCGCAATTGCATTGGGCGTTTTATATGGCATGGCAGCCGCATCCAATTGGGATAAGATCGCACTTTTTATCAATGGTCAATCATTTGGCATCGCTGATCCTATTTTTCATAAGGATGTAGGCTTCTACGTTTTTCAAATGCCCTTTTACAGCTTAGTTCATTCACTGGGCATGGGCTTATTAATTATTTCATTAATAGCAGTGGGCGTTGTGTACTTGTTTACAGGTGCTTTTCAACTGGAAGGTTTTCGGTTACGTCTTACGGGTTCTGCTCGCTGGCATATGAGCATTTTACTGGCCAGCATCCTTGGTTTCAAAGCCTGGGGGTATATACTTAACCTGTATAATTTACTCTCTTCACCAACAGGCGTGGTATACGGGGCGACTTACACCAATATGGTGGCTAATCGGCCGGCATTATATATTATGGCCGTGTTGGCCGCCCTTATTGGCCTGGCTATATTAATAAACGCCTTTCGTCCGGGTGCCGCCCGCTGGATTGTTGTTGGCTTGGTCACTTTAGGTGTCTCATCGTTCCTGTTGGGTAGTGTTTATCCAGGCTTAGTCCAAAAAGTGAGGGTAGATCCCAACCAACTCAAGCTGGAGCAGCCGTATGTTGGTCACCACATCGCTATGACGCGAGTGGCTTACGGTTTAGACAAAGTGATAGAGAGCGACTTTAACCCTGGCTCTGAATTGACTGCAGCTATGCTCAATGAGAACAGCGGCACTGTAAAAAACATCCGTCAGTGGGATTGGCAGGCCTTGCTGAAAGTGTACCGGCAGTTACAGGAGTTTAAAAACTATTATCGCTTCTCAGATATGGATATTGACCGTTACACTATTAACGGGGTATATACACAGGTGATGATCGCTCCCCGCGAGCTATATACCCGTGGTTTACCCACACCGAATTGGATCAATCAGCATTTGGTGTATACACATGGGTATGGAGTAGTGGCTAGTCCAGTTAACCGAGTAACAGCCGAGGGAATGCCCGAGTATTTATTGTCGAACATTCCTCCCACTGGTGTAGAGGAGTTAAGTGTGACTCGACCTGAGATTTACTACGGGGAGATGGCCGATCGGTTTAACCCTTATGTGATAGTGAACACCAATATAAATGAATTCGATTATCCCAAGGGCGATATGGATGTTTATACTGAATACACTGGTCATGGTGGCGTACCATTGAACTCACCCTTGCGGCGATTAGCTTTTGCTACTCGATACAATGCTCTTGGTTTTATTCTTAATACCGATATCAAAGCGAATAGCCGGGTGATGATGTATCGCAACATCAATGAGCGTGTCAAACGTATCGCACCTTTCTTTGCGTATGATGACGATCCTTATGTTGTTATTGACGAGGGTAAGTTGTATTGGATCATTGATGCCTACACTACGAGCAATCGTTTTCCATATGCGCAGCCCCGGCGCGTGCAAGAATGGGGAACAAGCATTAACTACATCCGCAACTCCGTGAAAGTGGTAATTGATGCTTATAACGGCGATGTCACATTTTACCTTATGGATTCCTTAGAACCAGTGGCTGTGGCGTTGCTGACCACTTACGGTTTGCCGTATCAAACGGTTGACAATATGCCAGAAGGGTTAAAAGCTCACTTGCGTTATCCGGAAGATATGTTCGAGATTCAATCGTACCTTTACACTGATTACCACATGGTCGATACAAGGGTGTTTTACAACAGGAGCGATGCGTGGGAAGTGCCTAGCACTGCTAATAACAGTTACATTGAGCCGTACTATGTAATTATGCGCCTGCCGCACGAATCGCAAGAAGAGCTAATTATGCTGCGACCGTATACGCCGCTAGGTAAGGAGAACATGACTGCCTGGTTAGCAGCGCGTAGTGATGGCGAAAACTACGGTAAGCTGGTCTTATATAAGTTCCCCAAGCAAAGCCTAACCTATGGGCCGGCACAAATAGAGGCCCGTATTGATCAAGATGGTGAAATATCGCAGCTACTCACTTTGTGGGGGCAAAAAGGTTCCGATGTAATTCGCGGTAATTTGTTGGTAATACCTATCGCCAATTCTCTTTTGTATGTAGAACCTATATTTCTCCAGGCGGAAAAGAGCCAAATGCCCGAGCTGAAGCTGGTAGTAGCCGTACATGGCGCTCAGGTGGCAGCAGGGTCCACGCTTGATGAAGCATTGGAGCGTCTTGTTGGCGGTAGGGTGGCGACATCGGTTTTGAAGGAAGCCACATCAAGCACTGGTGTGGTTAGTAACACAGCTGCTAGACGTTTGAATGAAGCGTACTCTAGGCTAGAAAGTCAACTAAAGAGTGTTAGTAAGGCTCTATCGGAGCTAGAAAAGGCAATTCAAACGCTAGACGAGCAGTAAATTACCGGACATACACTCCCCCTTATGAGACATATACATGTCCCATAAGGGGGTCGATCACATGGTGCGGCCAAGAAGATCAGGGTATGGCGGACAAGATCGGGACGGATCGGGCCTTACTTTCCTATTAGTGATTCTGGTTGTAGTGGCCATTGCGGGAGCAAAGCTTGTTGGATTTAAGCCCAAGAACGCTGAACCGGTTGCTGGTAACGGTACTTTGGTACCAGAAACACAAGCAGCAATGGTGTTAATTTCTTCCGCTCATCCCAGCGAGAACTACTCTCCGGCGTCGCCGCATGCTAAAGGGGCTGGTGATGTGGTGACGGTGAGCCAGGCTTTGGTAGCGGCGTTACAAGCAGAGAAACAGCAAGCACAGCTAGTTATACCAACTGGTACAATTCCTTGGAGTGAGGCTTTTAATATTGCACGGACAGCTTTGCAACCCGCATTAGGCGATGGCAGTAAAGTGGCGGCTATTATTGATATACACCGCGATGCCTTGGATGATAAACCGGATGGTTATTGCACAGTGTTCGTAGAAGGACGCCCTGTGGCTAAAGTGTTGTTAGTGGTAGGCGATCTAGATAACGCTAAGGTAGAGGAAAACTTGGCCTTTGCCCAGCAACTCCGGGCCAATTTGGAAGCGGTTGCTCCTGGCATCACTCGTGGGGTGAAAATACTTCACCAGGCAATAAATGGGGATTTGCATCCGCGTTTTGTACAACTGCATATAGGTGAGTATACTGATAATAACATTGATGAGGCGTTAGCGGCTGCGCAAATAGTAGCAAAGGCTTTGGTTAAGACGCTCAAACAATAGAGAACGGTCCCTGCCGCACTTAAGCCTGCTGCAGGTTGTGCCGCGGGGGAGTGATAATGTGCATCGGCATGTCCACATGGTAGGAATTGGCGGTATCGGCATGGCGGCGATCGCCCATGTGCTATTGGAGATGGGTGTTACTGTCAGCGGATCCGATCAAGTCGCAAGTGAAGTAACAAGCAAGTTGGCACAAAGCGGTGCTACGGTGTATATTGGCCATCGGCAACAGCAAGTAACCGGGGCTAGTGTTGTTGTTGTATCGACCGCTATTCCACCAAATAACGTAGAGGTACAGGCAGCTAAGGCAGCGGGTATACCAGTATGGCATCGTTCGCAGATGCTGGCAGAGATCCTAAATGTCAAATATGGCATTGCCATAGCCGGCGCACATGGGAAGACTACTATTACATCAATGTTATCTTGGGTGCTATATCAATGCGGTATGGAGCCCACATTTGTTATTGGCGGCACTTTACCCGGTCTAGGCGGCGCTCATTATGGTACTGGGCCCATGGTTGTGGCGGAAGCGGATGAGAGTGACCGCTCATTTTTGTGTTATCGACCTCGAGTAGCCGTGGTCTCCAGCATTGAGGCTGATCATTTGGAGTATTACGATGGGCAATTCTCTAGGTTGGTAGAGACTTTTCAACAATTTTTATCGAATGTTGTGGTACCTGATGGCCTGGCTATACTATGCGCAGACGATAAAAACCTAGTAGATATAGGTGAAAAATTATCATGCCAGGTCACTTGGTACGGTAGGCACGAAACAGCTGATTACCGGGTATTACAAATCAAAACCAACGGCAAAGGCACCTGCTTTCAAGTCAGCGAGAGGGGCGAGCTATTAGGGGAATTCACCTTGGCCATCCCTGGTGAGCACAATGTGATGAACGCCTTAGCAGTAATAGCAATCTGTCGTCATTTAGGTTTACATGTAGCAGGAATTGCTGCCGCACTGGCCAGCTTCCCTGGAGCTAAACGCCGGTTCCAAATAATATATGAGCATAATAACATAACAGTAGTTGACGATTACGCCCACCACCCATCAGAAATCAAGGCCACTATTAAGGCTGCTCGCCGCGGTTGGCCAAACTCCCGCCTAATTGCCGTGTTCCAGCCACAGCGTTATACACGTACCCACTTTTTAATGAACGACTTCGCTCGTGCCTTTGGAGAGACAGACCTAGTGGTGTTGACAGAAATATACTCGCCACCTCCCGAGGAACCAATACCAGGCGTAAGTGGTGAACGCTTAGCCCAACTAGTGCAAATGAATGAACCTAATTTGCCAGTTAGGTATATTGCTGAACGGAGTGAATTGGCACCGTATCTTTATGGTGAGGTTCGCCCAGGAGACATTGTGCTGATTATGGGTGCCGGCGATATTTGGCGTACCTCGCGGGAATTGGCGGAGAAGTTGCGGGCATAATACTGTAGGGTTGGTTTACATGCATGTTTTGCACGATCCACGCAGTGTTAATGTGTTGCACACGTTCTTATCGGGTAAACATGATAGCAAGGAATGGTTCGACCTAAAAACACAAGCCGACCAGCTGCGATTAACGCGCGGTTTTGACCGGTTAATCTCCCTTGATGTTCTGGATATTGACCTTTATGAGCATCAGCAGGAGGCGGTTCTTTGTGTGTTGCGCCAGATGCGCGGGCGGGCTGTGTTGGCCGATGAAGTGGGGCTAGGTAAGACCATTGAAGCGGGAGTAATATGTAAAGAATATTTACTGCGTGGGTTAATTTGCCGTGTCCTAATACTCGTTCCCGCCTCGTTAGTGACGCAATGGAAGACAGAGATGGCCGAGAAAATTGGCCTTGATTTAGCAGTGGCACGCCAACCAGGTGCTTTTCGTAAGCATAACTTGGTACTAGCTTCGCTCGACACCGCCAAACGAGCTGATAACGCTGCGGTGATTCATGCCACCCACTGGGATATGGTGGTGGTAGACGAAGCTCACCGGTTAAAGAACAAGACCACTGTGAACTGGAGTTTCGTTAATGCGATAGAGAAAAAATTCCTACTTTTGCTTACTGCCACTCCAGTGCAAAACGATTTGCGTGAGTTATACAATCTAATCACCCTGCTACAGCCTGGTCAGTTACGCACCTACTCCCAGTTTAAAAAGGAGTTTATGCTCGACCGCCATTCACCCAAAAATACTGGTCATTTGCGTGAGCTCCTAGCGGAGGTGATGGTACGCAAATGTCGCCGGGAAACCCTTATTCGTTTTCCACACCGGGAAGTGCGCTCGCTGAGTGTGCCATTACAAGGTGTTGAAGCACATTTTTATCAGAGTATGCTAACTGCGCTAGGCGAAGCCTACAGAGCACAACCCGCCAAAAAACGAAATTTGCTCCCATTTTTACTCCTGTTGCGGGAGACCTGCAGTCACCCGCTTGCAGCTTGCCGCACTATGCAAGCCATGGCTAATAAAGTTGGAAAAGGGGTGATTAAGCAAAGTGTCCTGCACCATCTGCTTACGCTGTGTCCTCAAGAAAAGCCAGCTAAGTTACGGCTAGCTATGGATTTTCTGCAGAAAATAGACGAACGAGCTATTGTTTTTACAGAGTTCAAAACGACGCAAAAGGCTATTATGGCTGCTTGCAAGGAAGCTAGTATGACAGCGCAAGCTTTTTACGGCGGGTTAACACCTGGTGAAAAGGAGGAGGTTATTAATAAATTCCGCCGCCGCGGTGGCGTGTTGGTAAGCACCGAATGTGGCAGTGAAGGCCGTAATTTGCAGTTTTGCCGTACTATGGTTAACTACGACCTACCTTGGAACCCCATGCGTTTAGAGCAACGAATAGGACGCATTCATCGGTTAGGCCAGACTAGTGATGTGCTGATCATTAATTTGGTTACAGAAGGTACGGTAGAAGCATACTTGCTTTATTTACTTGAACGGAAAATCAACATGTTTCAAAAGGTGATCGGTGAAATTGAAGCAGTAATGGCTACTCTGCCAGCACCATACGAGCGTATATTAGCTCACTTGGTGCTAGACTCCGAAAGTGAGGCGCAAGTGGCAGAGCGCTTTGCCGCTTTTGGCAATGAGCTAGCACAAGCTTGCGAGACTTACGAACGAGTGCGCCGTCTTAACCATCAGCTTTTTTCATCCAATGGTCACCTAGGTGAAACGGGGGAGTAGTATGCTAGCCAATGCCATCGTTCCACATGACCAACAGCAAGTTGTAGATGATGCTCAACAACGCGCGGTGCAAAAATTTGTAAAAAACTTCCTACGTGCCCACCGTTGCCAGTTTCAATTGGTTGATGGTGTGTTGGTAGCATCTTTGCCTGCAGCGCTGGCAGCTGAATTGGGAGTGGGTTGTCAGCTGAGGTTGTGTTGGGATAAATCAAGTAATAGCAACGCAGAGTACATAACTTATGGCGTTCCGCTGCTTGACCGCATGTTAGAGTTGGCCAGCCAACGCGGCCAGGTTTGCAATTTGCTATGTACAGTAGGGTTAAATGTTAAGTTCATGCGGACTGTGTTAACCCAAACTCCCTTTCAAACACCTTCACTAGATGAACCGGCTACATTTCGTCGCCTTTGCCGAACAGTGGGGAGATTTAACTTAGTAAATGCTAAGTTTAAAATGAATCGCCGTCGCATCATTCACCATCTGCAGTTGTTATTTATCTTTCGCGTCGCTTTTGTATCTGATGAAAAGCAAGAGGTAATGGTACCCATTCTGATAGATCCTTTGACGGAGGAGACAGATAGGTTAATAGGTTTAGACCAGACAATATCATTAACACTGCCAATGGAATCTATAGCAACCATTGGTAGCAAAAGCTTTGATGGCGAAGCTCTACCGCTGGAAAGACTACTGCATAAAGCAGAACTGCCAGCGAGTGCCTATAGCATTGCTCGTTGTTACCAACGAGCGAGTGAGGCATTGGAAGTGAAGTTAACTCATGAATTTAACACATATAGTCAGCAGACACAACTCCGTTTGAACAAAGAGTTAAAGAGGATTGATACATACTACAATGGGTTGGCGCAAGAGGTAATAGATCCGTTACGTAAAACGTTCAGGCGGATTGCCACTTTATCGGTGCGTACGCAGCTGGCTCGTTCGTTCGATACACAACACCAGTTTAATTCTCAATTACACAAGATGAAGCAAGAGCGAATTCAACTGGAAAACGCTTGCGATGCTCAGTTGCAAGCTTTAGAAGACGAAAAGCAGCGGAGAATTAGTGAGTTGTACGCCAAGTATCGCACGCACATGGAAGTTCTATTAACAAATATTGCTGCTTTGCGTGTACCCAGGGTGGAGTATAGTCTTAGTACGGAAGGGTCGATTACGCGCAATATTAACTTTTTCTACGATGTATTGCGCGATCGGGTGCTCGATTTAGTTTGCGAAAGCTGTGATAAACCGCTCACTGAGGCGTATATTTGTGATTGCGGTGAGCTGGTTTGTCCCGACTGCGCACATTATTGTACGGAATGTGGCTACTGGGTTTGTGTGAGTTGTGCCGAGACGCGTTGTCATATTTGCGCCAAGCCGAACTGCCCTCGTTGTGTAGTGCAGTGTCCACTACATATAGAATCAATGGCCACCACCACGGTCTGCCCAAATTGCGCTGAACTCTATTGCAGCTCATGTGTCCGCTGGCAGCCATCTTTTGCGGCAATGGAGGGAGGTACAAACACCAACGCACATAAGACTGGCCGGGCTAGAGCGCGAGGCCGACAGCGTTTATTCACTTCAGACAAGCGCAACGTATGCGATTGATCGGCTTGCACTTTATGTTGGGCGTAGTAAGAGCGCAATGTACGCATTTCCACAGCTAAAGCCAGCAGTGCTTCACGAGCCCAACCGTCATCTTCGTGGCGGAGCTGATCGATGGTATACTCACGCGCCAACTCGAAAGCATCGGCTACCGTAATATTGCGAGAGGCTACTCTGGTGGGAACTTCGGGACTCAATTCTCCTTCCGCACAATACTTTGCCAGCATTGGGCACAGTTGTCCACTGGACAAGTTTACACCGATGGGTAGCAGTTTTTCATGGCGGTTGCGGCCAGCGAAGGAGACTTTCATATGTATTAACAAGTAAGGATAATATTGTTCATCGTAGGGTGGGGTATGTTCAGATGACAATATAGTAAACCGGCCCAAATGTCCGTGGTGACGGGCTGAGGTGATCATTTGCTGTAGCCGATGACTGCCAGGCGCAATTAGTTCAGCACGTAGGTCATTAGCATCAGCAGTATTAAATGCCAGGTATATAACGGAATTAGCTTGTGCGTTGGTGTTACTGTAAATCCCCCAAGGCGATAGAGAACGCCCTTCTAACTCGGCAAACTGCTCCGCTGTGAATTCAGCCCGCAGCAAAGGCCCTTCATATGTTAATGATGCTCCTAGTTCGTTCAAGTAAGTGGTTACGAATAGACGCAATTTTTCTGTTTGCCTGTTTGAAGTCATGGGCACGCTACACATCACCTTATGCTAAGCCAGCGATCTATTTTTGTGCGCTGTTCTTGTACCTGTTGTTGAGCGCTGCTGAAACTTTCAGCGAGTTCATCGAGGCGCTGGCGAACCAAAGCGGGGTCAGTATCGCTATCGGCCAAGATTTGATAAAGCTGTTTTTCAAAACCTTTACCATCGCCTAGTTGAGCGAGGATGGCATCTAGTTCACCCATCACCAGGTTAAACATGTTTATCTTTTCATGCAGTAAATAAAGGATATACTCTTCAATGGTACCAGCAGTAGACATGTTATAAATGTGCACGTCGCGGGTTTGCCCTAGTCGGTGCACTCTACCAATACGCTGTTCTATACGCATGGGGTTCCATGGTAAATCGTAATTGACCACATGAGAGGCAAATTGGAAGTTGAGCCCTTCGCCGCCTGATTCAGTACTCACTAGCACATCGCCTTGCCGACGAAACAGTTCTCGCACCCACTCTTTTCTGTTAGCAGAAAGCGATCCATCGAATCCTAACGCCATTAAACCTTCTTGTTCCAGACGCCAACGCAAATATTGTTGGGTCGTTCGGTATTCAGTAAAGACAATCACCTTTTCGCCTATTTCATTAACCAGCTCTACCAGACGTTCTGCCTTACTACAAATAGGGCAGGCCAGGGCTGTTTGTAACAGCTGTTGCAGATGCTCCTCTAAAGGTGCATTTGTACCTTTGTTAATCATATTTTGCAGTGTAAAAGCTGTGGCTAGTGGCGACGAACAAGTTTCTCGTTCTAGGGTGAGTAAGCATAAGGCATTAGGTAGACTCCACTCGCAGCTATCAGATAGATGATGGCGCAACTCGCCGATGTCTTGATATAGCTTGCGTTCTTCTGGCGTTAGTTCCACTTGGACCGTGCTAACTTGCCGGGCTGTGAATTCTACAGTATCCTTCCCTCTTCGGTTGCGAATCATCACTTCATCGAGTAAACGACGCAATGCTGGTGCATCGCGAGGTAGGCGTTTATCGTAAACATAACGGTCCAGAAACTGTGTGTAGGTGCCTAGCTGGCCTGGTTTTAGTAGGGTTATCAGGTTGAATAATTCCTTCAGATCATTTTGCAATGGGGTAGCAGTTAACATCAGGAAGTACTTTTTGCTTAGACTATTAACTAATTGCCAGTTAGCGGTGTTGGCGTTCTTTAATTTGTGAGCTTCATCCACCACTAGTATGTCGTAACTCAAATTGCGAATTATATCGCAGTGCGGTTGCCGCTTAGCAGTATCCACGCTGGCTATAAGCACATCGCAGCGTTCCCAATCATACTCACTGCGTTGTAGCGTAGCGAGTATCCCGAATTTATCTTTCATCTCTTGATACCACTGCCAACATAAACTAGCCGGAGTTAGAATTAACACCCGCCTAGCCATGCCGCGCAACATATACTCTTTTATGATCATACACGCTTCAATGGTTTTGCCTAAGCCAACTTCATCGGCCAAAATGGCACGGCCGTCCATATGGGTGATAACACGTTTTGCGGTTGCCAGCTGGTGAGGGAAAGCTATAACACCAGCTCGTCGCCAGCGATCTTGTAGGTTAGCTAGTACGAGCAATTCTGTATCATCGGTAAGTAAGTCTAACTCCTGTGCCAAAAGAGCTAGTTGGTACCATGAGAGTTTAGCCCAGCGTTGGGCTTGCATACTCTGGCACAGCTGGCGCACGGCTGTTATAGAAAGGTTCATAGTGTAATTTTCGGTGACAGCTTCCTCAAAGGTGAATTCTTCCTCTGGTAGGGGCCGAAAAAGGTTTTCGTAACGAAAGGTCATAATGGGTACTGTAATGGGGAATAGCCGTATAGGTACAGTCTCTTTATTGGGAATAGCTAATTCCAATAGCATCACCTCCGGCTCAAAGTAGCATAGCCAGTTAGCGGGCTTAGCATACAAAGGTAATGTCACAAACGAACCTCTTGGCGGCAACGGACCTGTAGTGTATAATACATATGTTATGAGGGCCTGTAGCTCAGCTGGGAGAGCGCCGCGTTCGCAACGCGGAGGTCGAGGGTTCGAATCCCTTCGGGTCCACCAGCTCAATTAGGCACCCGCGCTAGGCGGGGCCTTTTCGTTATCGGGAGGTAGTAATCATGGCTGAGGCGGCACTAGATGCAATAACCGTAGGGTTAGTCTCGTTAGGTTGTGCCAAAAACACAGTCGATAGTGAACTGATGCTAGGAATGCTGTCAGCCCGAGGCTACATTGTGACTAATGACCCAGCGGAAGCAGAAGTCATTATTGTTAACACCTGTACATTTATTGAGGATGCCACCCGCGAATCAATCGAAACTATACTGGAAATGAGTCGTTATAAGCAAAATGGTCGCTGTCGCGCCTTAATACTTGCTGGCTGTATGGCTACTCGGTATAGCACGCAACTGCAACAAGAGTTACCCGAGGTAGATGCTATTATTGGTACTGGTGAATTACCAAGTATAGTTGAAGCGGTGGAGAAGGCGTTGGCCGGAGAAACCTACCTGGCAGCATCATCATCTCCAGCCTACATTTACGATGAAACAGCAGCGCGGCTACTAACTACCAACCATAATTTGGCTTATGTAAAGATCGCCGAAGGGTGCGATCATCGCTGTGCATATTGCATCATTCCATCCATACGCGGTAAATACCGTAGTCGATCTATCGGCTCTATAACCGAAGAAGTACGCCAGTTGGTAGTAGCTGGGCGAAAAGAGATTGTTTTGCTAGCTCAAGATACTACTCGCTACGGCCTGGATATCTACGGTAATCGCAGTTTAGCGCAGTTACTAGAGGCTTTGGCACAGGTGGAAGGGTTAAAATGGCTGCGGTTCTTGTATGGGCATCCGGATGGGGTAACTACGCAGTTATTGCAAGTTATGGCGGCATATCCGCAGATCTGCAAGTATATTGACATACCGTTACAGCATGCCAGCGCCAATGTATTGCGGCGTATGGGTCGGGGTGGCGATGCTAAGCAGTTGCTGGAGTTAGTAGACCGAGTGCGCCAAGTGATACCCGATGTCACTTTACGCACAACCTTCATTGTTGGTTATCCGGGCGAAAGTGATGAAGATTTTGCTCAGTTGTGCTCGTTCATAGAGCAAGCAGAATTTAATCATGTTGGTATATTCACCTATTCAAAAGAAGAAGGCACACCAGCGGCCTTGCTTGCTGGGCAAGTAAGTGGCAAGGTTAAACAGAAGCGGCGCCAGGTGGCCATGGAGCTTCAGCGCAGGATATCACGACGCCATAACGAACGCCTTGTGGGTACATGCCAAGAAGTAGTGGTAGAAACGGCAACTAACGATGGCGGTTGGGTTGCTCGCTGTGCTAGCCAAGCGCCTGAGGTCGATGGCGTCACCTATGTTTACGGAGCACAATTGCATCCAGGCGATTTTATACAGGCACGAATTGTACAAGCCCAGGATTACGATCTGATAGGAGAGCAAGCATGAATTTAGCCACCATGCTCACCTTAAGTCGCATATTTTTAGTGCCAGTTTTCCTTACATTACTATTAGAGAATGTACCCCATGGGGCTTATTGGGCTACGGTGGTTTTTATTATTGCTGCTATTACCGATGGACTTGATGGGTATGCGGCGCGTGCTCGCCAGGAAGTGACAAAATTTGGCCAGCTAATGGATCCCGTGGCCGATAAACTCTTAATCTCCTCGGCCCTAATAGCCCTGGTGGAGCTAGGTCAGGTGTCTGCCTGGGTGGCAGTGATTATTATTGGACGTGAATTTGCTATATCGGGTTTGCGTTTGCTAATGGCTAGCGAAGGTATTATTATTCCAGCCAGTCCGTGGGGTAAACTTAAAACAGTAAGTCAGGTAGTGGCCATAGCCGCTTTGCTAATTCAACTGCCGGGTAGTCAATGGTGGCTTTGGCTGGCTGTTTTACTCACTATCGGTTCTGGAGTTGATTATTTTTACCGTACACAAAACTACTTGCGTTAATAGGATGTGGTTACGTTGAAAATAGGTATTGTTGGCCTACCCATGTCGGGGAAAACGACCTTTTTTCGTTTACTCACCCATACACAGCCAGAGTTAGGTAAAGGGCGTTCGGCCATTGGCATGGCCATGGTGCCCGATGCCCGAGTCGATTATTTATCGGCATACTACAAACCCCGCAAAATTGCATATGCCCAAATTGCCGTGACCGATGTGCCGGGAATTGAGGCTGGGCGTAGTGAGTTTATAAATGAATTGCGCGATGTAGATCTCTTGGTGCAAGTTGTTAGAGCGTTCACTGCTGCTCACGTACCTTCTCAGCGAGTTAGCGGCCCTGATCCGTTAGCTGATGCGAAAATGATACAAGAAGAGCTAGCCTTGGCGGATTGGAGTTTAGCTGATACCAGACTTACCCGTTTGCGCAAAGGTAGTCGTCAACCGCAAACAGAGGCTGATTTGCAGGTGTTCACGCACATAACCAATGCATTGGAATCCGGCCAACCACTAAGAAAACTGGAGTTAAATGAAGAGCAACGAGAAGCTTTGCAAGGGATCTCTTTTCTCAGTGATAAACCGTGCCTTGTAGTGGTCAATACCGATGAACAGCAGTTTCGTTCCGGTAACTATCCGGGCAAAAATGAATTGACAGTTTGGTGTGAAAGGGAAGGCATGCCGCTTTTGGAAGTGTGTGGGCAGCTGGAAATGGAGATGGAAGAGCTTGATGGCGAAGATAAGGCTGCTTTCTTGGCTGATTTGGGAGTAGAAGAGACTGGTTTAACCAGGTTAGCTCGCGCTGCGTATGAATTGTTAGGCCTAATATCATTTTTTACTGTAGGTGAAGATGAAGTTAAAGCTTGGACTGTACGTAAAGGTAGCAGTGCCAAGGAAGCTGCTGGTAAAATTCATTCCGACATTGCCCGCGGGTTTATACGCGCCGAAGTCGTACCATATACCTCCTTTGTAGAGCATAACGGCTTCCGGGTGAGGGAGAACGGCGGCCCGCGCTTAGAAGGGCGCGATTATATAGTAGAAGATGGAGACATTATGCACATTCGCTTTAACGTATAGTGACCGGGGCCATTCCCGGGTTAGGATAGCCCCGGTTAATTTTTAGAAAGGGTGCTCAAACGATGCAGCCACTTCAGGACCAGCTTGCGTAGCAGCGGTTTCGCTTTGGTTGGATAAGGCTGCCAACTCATTTAAGAAGGTATCTTTGTTGCCGAAAGCGTAAACAATTTGCCCATATTTAAGGCCAGCTTCTCTAGCTACAGCAGCTAACGATAAAGAACGTCCCGCTATGGCCATGGTTTTAGCAGTATCCAGTGCCAAACGGCGCGCTTCTTCTTTAGCTAATCTTTGTCCGCTCACAAATTGACGTTGAACGCCTACTGCCGCCGACGTTCCGCTTACACTAACATGAGCTGTATCTACCTCGGCAAGCTGTCTGAAGGCATCTAGCGTATACTTATCAATGCGTCGCATACCCGATTCGACATTTGCCAGTGATAATTCCAGTTTCGAAAGTTGCTCTTTTACACCATTAATATCCTCTGATATCTTAGCTAGGGTTACGTCGATTTTCCCGCTTGTATCCACCATGCTACCAGCAGCCATTCCTTCTAATGCCGCCCGTCGCCCCGAACCTAAACCAGCTAACCAATCTAGGCAACTTTGAAATGCAGCAAAGGTGCGTACGCCCATGTCAACATACAATTCGTCTAAACTATCTTTATCACCCCGCTCCGTTTGCCCTTGAGCACGTAAGGAAGCCTCAGCGGCACGTTGCCTTTCTAAGCTGGCATAATAGCGTTGCTTGCTATTCATTATAATTCCTCCTCCCACCATAATATCTATGGAGTTGTTCTATATTCTTATGTTCGAGAAAGAGCCAATTTATGCATACCTAACCACAATCTTTAATTCAATGCCGTCACCAGTTGAAATTGAAGCCCGAATGTCCTATTGTTAACAGAGGGAAGGCAACATATAGGCGGCTTTCCGTGACCGGAGGGTTAGCAATTTGACTAAAAAATTATACCGATCTCAGCGCGATCATGTTGTGGCGGGCTTAGCCGGTGGCATAGGCGAATATTTCGGAATAGATGCCAACGTAATAAGGCTAGGGTTACTTTTAACCATGGTCTTTGGCGGTGGTGGCATAATTGCATATATTGTTGGCTGGATTATTATTCCGCCAGAATCTGGCGATAGCGCCGAGGCTAGTATGTTTCATAAGAGTGAGGTTTGGCGTCGACGTCTCATGCACGGTGCCAAACAAATGGAAGCGCACTTGCATACTCATACCACTCCGGTTACCGAGCCAGCGCCAATGCCTGATGCAAACCAGCCAGAGCAGCCAGAGCAGCCAGAGCAGCCGGAGCAAACAATACCACATGAGTCAGCACTTACACACCGTCAGCAAATAGGTGGAGCCATTCTGATTGCTATAGGATTATTCATGATAGTACTTAGGTTCTTTCCTTGGATTAACATAGTGGCATGGTTGTGGCCATTTATCATAGTTGGTCTAGGTGTTATTTTGATTGTACGCGGTTTGCATGAATAGAGGGATACCTTTGAGAGTAGGGCGTATAAACCTGGGCGCAGCCTTGGTTGTTATTGGGCTGCTCTTGGCTTTAATGAAATGGGGCTTCCTAGATTGGAGTTTATGGTGGAAGCTAGGCAGATGGTGGCCGGCTTTTTTAGTGGTATTCGGCCTTAACTTGGTGCTGCAGCGTACACGTTTATGGTTCATACCAACGGTGTTAGGTTTGTTAGTTGTTATTTTTGCTGTAACAATAGGTGGAATTAACCCTGGTGATTGGCAAACCCATACCTTGGTTGCTAACCAATCGCTGCCAGCAGGCACTCAAGAAGCTCGTATTTGTTTGGATATGGGGGCGGGCCGAATTCGTTTGGTAGGTCCGGCAAAAGGGTTGTACGAAGCAGAGTTTCGTTATTTCGGAGATGAACCCAGCCGCAACTTAACACCGTTGTCTGCGCAAGCCGTAAAGGTCGATATACGTCAAGAAGACAGACGAGCGCCAAAATGGATGCGGGGGTTATCGGAACGTTGGGATTTACAGCTTAGTTCCGAAATTCCTAACGATGTAGAGGTCTTTGCAGCAGCTGTTGATTTAGGGGTGTTTTTTGGGGATTACCCATTGCGAGTTTTAGATGTTTCGGCAGGATATGGTCGCATTGAGCTGCAATTAGCTGAGACCGGTTTTCGCACGGATATTTTTATTAATGCCACTGTAACCGATATTACGTTGATAGTGCCACCGCGAGTTGGAGTTTTGGTACAAATGGCCAGTTTGCTCACCAGTCACAACATGAAGGAAATAGGTTACATTCCGGCAGAAGATGGTTACCGATCAGCCAACTACAGTGAGGCGGAATCAGCGGTCTATATTTATGTAGCAGCTACAGCGGCCAGGCTAAAGGTGAAACCACAAAACAGTATATGAAAAACGGCTACCTGCTAATTGGAGGTAGCCGCTATCTCTACTTCTATCCAAGTTGTTTCGCCAAAAAGTCAGCGGCAGTTTGGCATAAGGTGTGTTCTAAATCAGCTAGCGGTTTATCCTTGGAAAGCAAAGCTACTGCACCCACTACATCGCCCTCATGAATAATGGGTACCAGAAGTTGGTTAGCATCCTCGAAGCCAGGAATGGGCAGCTTCCGATTGGCTTGTGCGGAGTTCCAAGATCGGCGTTCTTCCATAAGATCGGATACCTCATCTACAACCGATTTACCAAGGAACAACTTTTTGCTGGTACCGGCAGCGGCGATGTAGGTGTCGCGATCCATAATAAGAGAGATGTGGCCAGTCGATTCAAAGAGGGAATCGGCATACTCTTGTGCGAAGTCTTCTAGATCAGCAATGGGGGAGTACTTTTTCAAAATCACCTCCCCATCACGATCAGTGAAGATCTCGAGTGCGTCTCGTTCACGAATGCGTAAGGTGCGTCGTATTTCTTTTGGTATGACAATTCTGCCCAAATCGTCGATCCTTCGGACGATGCCGGTTGCTTTCATGGTGAATACCTCCTGGAATGTAACATTCACATTACGATTGCCAGTTATGCCTTGGTAAGCAGGAAGTTTGTGCTATTCATTGACAGAAGGGGGCAAAAGAGGTATGGGAAAAAATGCCTGTAAGCACATTGCCTTGTTGTTGATTATCGTAATTTTTGGGGTCAATCTGCCAAACACATGTGCGCAAACTCCTGTAGGTACCGATGAGTTGGTAATGGCAGGAACCGCATTAGCTATCACTTATAAACTTGACCAACCTTGGTCACAAGCGTGGCGTTTACCACAGGAATCGCCTTTATACCAGGTAGCAGCATTCACCTCAAAGGTTGGTAGTGCAAAAGGGTACGTGGTGGTCCTACCCGCATTGTATTTGGCCGATCAATCGGTGGGAATTCGGGCGATAAAAGCGGTTGGTGTAGCAAGTGCGGTAACCTACACAACTAAAATACTAGCCGGAAGGCAGCGACCCAATGTGCCAGGTGGGAGCGGGGAGTTTACGGGCTTTTCATTCTCTGATGGAGAGCAATCGTTTCCCAGCGGACATACTGCGGCAGCATTTGCTTTAGCCACTGTTTTAGCGCGCACTGATACCAGACACAGTTGGGCTTACTACTCGGGCGCTACGTTAATAGGTATTTCGCGCATCAACTTGGGCAGCCATTGGCCCAGCGATGTTTTGGCAGGGGCCCTGCTGGGTATGGCGGTTGGCCGGTGGGTTTTTTAGCCTACCCTGACAGTATTTAAACAGCCCAGCTAGAAGCGATTTAGCTGGGCTTATGTTATAATTGGCCTTGGTTACGGACAGTAAATCGAAATAGTGAAAGGAGAGCCCCATGAGGGGTTTGAAAATTCATATTATAATCATTGCTTTTGTTACCACTGTCGCTGTGGCAGTTGGTGGCAACTATTTTAGTTATCAGTATCGAGTAGTAAAACCGCTTATGACGTCTATTACTGCCATACCAGGCGTAACCGATGCCAGTGTGCAAAACGGTACTGCTCGCCACCGCGATATTGTGGTTTCGTTGCAACCAAAGGTTAATCGCGCCGTTTCCGCTTATCTCTTGGTGGAGCAACTAGCTCGTCAAAATTTGGGCACAGCCTTCGGTGAAATAAAAGTGAACGATAATCGGGATGAAAGCCTGGAAACAATCTTTTATAAAATGCATTTCCACTTGCAGCAAGCAATTGCGACCGGTATGTTCACACAAATGGAAGAGAGCATAAACGCAATTGCCCGACAAGAAGCACTGCAAGATCATCAGGTGATTGTAGAGCAAGAACGCGTAATTATATGCTTGAGCAAAGGTGAGCACATGCTGTTTACCGTAATGCCGCGGTTTTCTACAAATATCGGTCAGCAAACGGTTGAAAGGAGGGCGGTATCCTTATGGTAACAGAGCTTATTATCGGTATAATATCCGGCTGTGTAATTGTAGCAGTCATTTTAGGGTTAGATATGACGCCCTTCCTATTACTAGGAGTCGTATATATGGTTTACCGTTTGCTAATGCAAGGAGGACAACTAGGTAAGCGTTTCGAGATGCTGGGAGGAGGCATGTCACCGGGCAGCTCTACTAATATCACCTTTGCCGATATTGGCGGTCAGGAGGAGGCCAAGCGTGAATTTCGCGAAGCGCTGGAACTAGCCTGCATGCCCGAGAAGGCAGCGCGATTAGGTATCCGCCCGTTGAAAGGTATTCTATTGGTCGGACCTCCTGGCACCGGGAAGACTCTTTTGGCTAAAGCTGCCGCCAATTTTACTAATTCGGTATTCATCAGCGCTTCTGGTAGCCAGTTTGTGGAGATGTATGCTGGCGTGGGTGCTCAACGCGTCCGCCAAATTTTTAAACAGGCTCGCAGTGCAGCCACTAAAGAGAAGAAAACCAGTGCTATTATTTTTATCGATGAAATTGAAGTATTAGGAGGCAAACGTGGTCAGCATAGTAGCCACCTGGAGTATGATCAAACGCTGAACGAACTTTTAGTGCAAATGGATGGCATTGAATCAGACTCTAATAGCGTACGTATACTCGTTGTGGCCGCCACTAACCGGGCTGATCTGCTTGATTCAGCACTATTGCGGCCGGGGCGTTTCGACCGCTTAGTGCAAGTGGAGCTGCCAGATCAACAAGGTCGGCTGCATATATTGAAAATACACAGTCGTCATCGGCCTTTAGCAGACGACGTTGATGTGGAGCAGTTAGCCAAAGATACCTACGGGTTCTCAGGAGCACATTTGGAAGCTGTAATGAATGAAGCCTCCATTCTGGCTTTGCGGCACGATAAACAGATGATTCACGCTACTGATCTGCACGAAGCAGTAGATAAGGTGTTGATGGGTGAGAAACTTGACAGACGCCCGCAACCCGATGAGTGCCAGCGGATAGCTTATCATGAAGCAGGTCATGCCTTTATAAGCGAGATGGTGCGACCTGGTTCAGTAGCGAGGGTTACAATAGTACCTCGAGGACGGGCCTTAGGTTACATGCGTCAGTCACCAGAAGCTGATCAATACCTTTACACCCGTCAGGATCTGCTCGATCAAATTTCGGTATGTTTAGGTGGAGCCATTGCTGAGGAAGTATTTATCGGGTCGCGCAGCACTGGGGCAGTAGGCGATCTTTCACAGGCTGTCGATTTAGTTGAACGGCTAATAAACAGTGGCCTTTCAGATTTGGGTGTGGTTAATCCGCAAACCCTACCCAATAACATGATGCACGAGGAGATGCAAAAAGTTATTCATCAGCAAGAAACATATGTAAGGCGTCAAGTAGAAGCCTGCCGCGATAAGCTTCAAGAGGTAGCTTTACACTTATTGGAGTATGAAAAGATGAGCGGCGACGATTTTCGGCGTATAATAGGTGAGACGCAGCCATTATCTACCGACATGACACAAGCTTTGCACGCTGCTGTGAAGACAGGCTAATAATCACTGCTACACGCGTATTAATAATGTAGAAAAGGCTGTTCGGAAAGGCTATTTCTGGGCAGCTTTTTAATTTATGCAGGTGGAAGAGGGGCGCAACGAGAATCCTGCAACCTGAATCACCGACGAGGAGGAATCGCATTGGCTGATTTGGTTTCCCTGCACGAGGCTCTGGAGCAAACCCAGGAAGAAGTGCGGGCGCGGTCAAAGAAATATATAAATCCCAGCTTAGTTAGTATGATGAGCTTGCTAGATTTTGACAAACCGTTTGTAAGAGCACAAGGCGTGAGTGTATGGGATAACCAAGGCCGGGAATACCTGGACTTTTTAGGTGGGTATGGTGCGTTAAACCTAGGCCACAATCCGCCTGAAGTGCTACAGGTTATAAAAGAGGTGGCACAGCGTCCTAACTTGCTCCAGGTGGGTTTAAACCCATTGGCTGCGGCCATGGCGGAAAACCTGGCCATTTTAACGCCAGGCGATCTTGGCCGTACCTTCTTTTGTAATTCCGGCGCTGAAGCGGTGGAAGGGGCGCTCAAATTAGCGAAAGCGTATAGCGATAAACCTGTCATCCTTTACATGGACGGCTCGTTCCACGGTAAATCGCTGGGTGCGCTATCGGTTACTGGTCGGACAAAATATCAAAAGCCTTTTAAACCATTGGTGCCAGGTTGTGAGAAAGTTCCTTTTGGAGATTTAACCGCCTTGCGTGAACGCATGCGTCAGGGCGATGTAGCTGCCGTTATAATGGAACCAATACAAGGTGAGGGCGGCATTCAAGTGCCACCTGATGGCTTCCTAAGCGGAGCGCGTGGTTTATGTTCCGAGTTTGGTGCACTAATGATTGTCGACGAAATACAAACTGGTTTTGGCCGTACTGGCAAATTATTTGCGTGCGAGCATGAAGGTGTAGTACCAGACGTCCTTTGTTTAGCCAAATCACTCGGGGGCGGAGTAGTACCTATTGGTGCAGTGGTGGCTCGTCCTGCAGTTTGGGATAAAGTATACGGTGGTATGGAAAGGGCTACATTGCATACATCAACCTTTGGTGGCAATACACTGGCCATGGCGGTGGCACTCAGCTCCGTTGCATCAATTGTCGATCAGAATTTGGCGGAGCGTTCAGCTAAATTGGGTGCCTACTTTATGGATAAATTACAGGAATTAGCCAAGAAGTACCCTATTATAAAGGAAGTACGGGGACGCGGTCTTTTTATTGGGTTAGAGTTTCGTGAGCAAGAAGGACTAGCCAATCTACTTAGCGCTGGTAAGTTAAATGAGGTAGCTCGTGAATATATGGGCGCTATGGTTGCTGGCTCGTTGCTTAACGAAGAACATATAATAACTGCTTTTACCTTGAACAACCCCAACGTTATTCGTCTTGAACCACCGTTGATAGTGACTCAAGAGCAAATAGACCGGGTGTTGGCTGCGCTTGATGCTACGTTGCAGCGCACAGGCTCCTTTTGGAAAGCGTCGCTCTCCACAGCAAAAACTGTGGTATCGGGTTTGTTCAAGAAACGGTAAGGAGGTTACTATTGGATAGTTATATTCAACAACAGTTTGCCGAACGCATTGGTGGCGCCGGTTTTGGCAAGGGTACACAAATTTATAAATTCGAGCGTATTAAGCGGGCAAAACAAGCCGCACGGGCTGCGCACCCAAATGTAGAGCTCATTGATTTGGGCATTGGTGAACCCGATTGGGCAGCCGATCCAGGTATGGTTGAGGTTTTAGCAAAGGAAGCAGGTAAACCTGAAAACCGTTTTTACGCCGATAATGGCATACCGGAATTCCGTGAGGCTGCAGCCAACTATATGGCCGAGATTTACGGTGTAAAGGGCTTAGATCCAGAACATGAAATCAACCATGCCATTGGCTCCAAACCGGCTTTAGCCATACTACCTGCTGCTTTTATCAATCCAGGTGACATTACGTTGATGAGCGTGCCTGGATATCCGGTAATGGGCACTCATACCATTTACTATGGCGGGCAGGTTTATAATTTGCCATTGCGTGAGGAGAATGACTTTCTCCCCGATTTAAATAGCATTCCTACTGAAGTTGTCCAATCTGCCAAAATGTTGTACATGTGTTATCCTAATAATCCTACTGCTGCGGTGGCTACACTTGATTTTTATAAACAAGTGGTTGCTTTTGCTCGTAAGAATAACATTGTTGTGGTGAATGACGCTGCTTATGCTGCCCTTACATTCGATGGAGAGCAGCCACTTAGCTTTTTGGCCACTCCCGGTGCTAAAGAGGTTGGTATTGAAGTGCAATCACTTTCCAAAGCCTTTAATATGACCGGTTGGCGGTTAGGTTTTGTAGCAGGCAATCCGTTAGTGGTAAATGCTTTTGCCACAGTGAAGGATAATATTGATTCTGGTCAGTTTCGGGCTATCCAAAAGGCAGGCATATATGCGCTTACACATCCGGAAATTACCGAGCGCACTAATGAGAAGTATAGCCGTCGGCATGCACTGTTAACTTCAGTCTTGCAACAAGTTGGTTTTAGGGCCCGCAAGCCGGCCGCTACGTTTTACCAGTATGTACCTATTCCTAAAGGGACTCGTAGCGGTATTACATTTGATAATGCCGAAGATTTTTCCGATTATCTCATACGCCAGAAACTCATTTCCACTGTACCCTGGGATGATGTGGGGGCATATATTCGTTTATCGGTCACCTTCACCGCCGACGATGAGGCAGAAGAACGCCGAGTGCTGAATGAAGTGGGTGAACGGTTAGCTACGGCGGATTTTGTTTTTTGAATTAATGGCACCGCTATTTGGAGGTAACGTTAGTGAATTCGTTTAAAAATAAGGTCGTTGCCGTAGTGGAGCAGGCCTTGCCCGCTACTTTACTTGCGCAGGTTGATGTTAATAAGTTATTGGAAGTGCCACCGGACCCTCAGTTTGGCGATTATGCTTTTCCTACTTTCAGTTTGGCCCGCCACATGCGTAAAGCGCCAGCACTTATTGCTCAAGAGCTAGCTGCTGCTATACCAACCACATCGTGGCTAGACGAAGTTAAGGCTGTAGGCGGCTACCTGAACTTTACTATTAACAAAGCCGAAATGGCTCAGGTTGTGCTTCAGCGGGTGTTCACAGAGGGTAATCGCTATGGAGCCTGTGCGATGGGTGATGGGCAAAGTGTGGTAATAGACTTCTCTTCGCCCAATATTGCCAAGCCCTTTGCTGTAGGGCTCATTCGTACTACGGTGCTTGGGCACGCGTTATCGCGTCTGTTTTCGTTTTGCGGTTACAAAGTAGAACGCGTCAACCATTTGGGCGATTGGGGCACACAAAACGGTAAATGGATTGTGGGTTGGCGTCTATGGGGTGATGAAGCTAAGTTACAAGAGAACCCCATTAAAGAGCTGCTCCGATTGTACGTTCGCTTTCACCAGGAGGCTGAAGAAAACCCGCAACTAGAAGATGAGGCGCGCCAGGCATTTCGTCAGCTAGAAGAGGGCGATCCCGAGGCCTATGCTCTTTGGTCGCGTTTTCGTGCGTTATCTATAGAGGAGTTTAAACGGGTATATGCACGCATGGGAATTGAGTTTGACTCGTATGCGGGCGAAGCTTTTTATACCGATAAAATGGATAAAGTCGTCGATATGCTAAAAAGCAAAGGGCTTTTAGTGCAAAGCGAGGGCGCTGGGGTGGTAAACCTAGGGGACGATCTACCGCCTTGCCTTATTCTGCGCAGCGATGGCGCTACGCTGTATCCTACACGTGATTTAGCCGCTGCCTTGTATCGTTGGCAACAATATGAGCCGGTGCATGTACTGTATGTAGTAGATGTGCGGCAGTCGTTACACTTCAAACAGGTATTTGGGGTGTTAGCTAAGGCTGGTTGTGATTGGGTAGACCGCTACGAGCACATTGCCTTTGGGTTTATTAAATTTGGCGATGAAGTGATGGCCACCCGCAAGGGCAATGTGATAATTCTAGAGGATGTTCTCGATGAAGCAGCAGCTAGAGCGTTAGCTATTATGCAAGAACGCAATCCGCAGTTACCCAATAAAGAAGCCATCGCGCAAGATGTCGGTATCGGGGCTATTATATTCAGATTCTTAATGTACAATCGCTTGAAAGATATCTCCTTTGACTGGGAGTCGGCGCTGAATTTCGAAGGCGATACCGGGCCATATGTACAATACACGCATGCTAGAGCCAGTAGTGTTCTGCGCAAAGCTGGGGTTCAACTAAAGATGGATAAGTTGAATATCGGCTTGCTGAATGCGGCCGAAGAAGTGGCTTTGTTGCGGGAGATCGAACGTTTTCCTGCAGTGGTAGTCGAATGCGTAGAGGCGCGTGATCCGGCTGGTTTGGCGCACCATTTGTTAGAGTTGTGTCGGGCGTTCAATGCTTTCTACCATGTTCACAGGGTAGTTGGCAGCGAATCAATGCACGAGCGTTTGGCGTTGGTGGCTGCCACGCGTACAGTAATAGCCAACGGACTTCACTTGCTAGGACTAGCTGCCCCGGAGGAGATGTAAATGTCTGTCGATCTGGGAGGCGCAGTAGCGATCTGGCATTCATTGTCAGCTCCCAGACCGGCTTGTTTAATTATTGTTCGGCACGGAACTAC
>CAYMKM010000001.1:51049-71976 GCA_964390985.1 uncultured Clostridia bacterium
AGAGCGCAAAGGGAAGAGTGGTTAGAAAGCCATCCACACAAGGTAGCAGTTGGTCAAGAATCTTGGCCAAATTTAAAGATTAGGGCTTGTGAAGTATTCGCTCAGTTGGCCGCCGCTCATGTAGGTCAGATTATTGCTGTGGTTTCGCATGGGGCGTTAATAAATGCTTTTTTACATACTGTTTCGGCAGGTCAGTTTGGTACTGGCATGACAAATTTGGCCAACGGCAGTATGTGTGTGGCTTGGCATGTTGAAGGTAACTGGAATCTGGCAGCAATAAATGTGAGAGAACACTTATCGCAAACTAGCATGTAAACTTTTTAGGAGTGCTGAGGCGATGTTGTTTGGCCTGGGCCTGATTGCTCTATTATTAGCAGTAGGTGGGTTCGCTGCTTATCAAGGTGACCGCGTCGGCAGGCTGGCTGGCAGGCGACGTCTGCGCCTGTTTGGGTTGCGGCCGCGTTATACATCGCGGATTATTACTGTTATCACTGGTGTGATGATAGTATCCATCACGTTAGTTAGTTTGTTGTTGGCAAGTGAAAATATGCGGCAGGCTCTTTTTGGCATGGATGAATTGCGGGCCACAGTCTCCATGCTTACAAACGATGTGAGTAGCAAAAATGAAGACCTAATATCGTTGGAAACGCAGCGAAGTCAACTTAGTGACGATATTGCTCTTCTACAGCAAGATAACAGCAATTTACAAACACTCAACACCAGGTGGAAGGAAGAGAATAAAGCTTTAGCTGCTGAAAACATCAAATTAGAGAGCGAACGGGGCCAGTTAGAGCAAGAACGCAAGTTGCTAGAGCAAAGCACTCAGCTTTTGCGGGCACTAGGTAGCGATATATACGATACAGTCAGCCAATTACGTCAAGCGGAGATAACCTATCGTCGGGGCGATATACTTGGTACTTGTGTTATTGATGCAACGCTGCCACTAGCCACTATTCAATTGCAACTGCAGCAGTTTGTACTAGATACTAGTCATAAATTACAACAGGCTGGTACCAACAAGGCATTGCGCTTAGAAGTACGCATACCAGAGCAGGGCATTGTGGGCACCGACGTGCTGATTGAAGCTGCAGCACACAGCATTAAAGAGGATCCATATTTACAAAGTGTTATTGTGCAGTTGCGTGTTCAAGAGAACACAGTGGTAGGAGAGGATGTTTTTGCTGATTTCGAACTGGTTCGAAATGTACGGGTCTATAAAGAGGGAGACGAAGTGTGTCGGCATACTTTTGCCCAAAACGATAATAAGGCTGCTTTATTTGAGGAACTGTTTGTATTCATCTCGGTCGATATCAGAAACGCAGTTAGCAGAAAGGGCCTGTTATCGGGGAATTACAGTGGTGAAGTGACTGTGAGCGAAGCGTACAGCATTGTAGATGAAATTGCAGCTAGCAAGGGGCCCGTGCAGTTGGTGGCCATGGCTCATAAAGATTGTTGGACAGCTGAACTACTGCAATTGGAGTTTAAAATATTACCTGCGCCTATTAACTAGGGGGCATTTATTTGTCAAAATATGTTCGACCAAGTTGGGATGAGTACTTCATCGCCATGGCTAATTTAGCTGCCACCCGAGCCACTTGTCCGCGCCGGAGGGTAGGTGCTGTTTTAGTACGAGATAATCGGGTATTGGCTACCGGCTATAACGGCTCAGTGCGGGGTGCGCCACATTGTGACGATGTCGGTTGTTTATTAGTGCAGCATGCCGGGCGCGACTCTTGTGTGCGCACCGTGCACGCTGAGTTAAATGCGATATTGCAGTGTGCGGCCTTGGGAATAAGTAGTTATGGAGCCACACTCTATTGCACAGATTTTCCCTGTGTTTCGTGTGCGAAAGCATTGGTACAAGCTGGCGTGGTAAAGATTATCTATTTAAGCGAATACCCAGATGCCAACTCTAGCGAAATTTTACGCGACGGTGGCATTGTACTGTATAAAGCTATACCCTGCTCTACTGGAGGTTATTGTTTGGAAGAACAATGAAGTGGAACCACACATTAACGATACATATGAGCAGGATGCCATTATGCTTTTAAAGAAATGGCCGACAGGGGAGGAGACTAAATTGCGACGTTATTGGTGGGTTGCACTGGCATTAATGCTAGTGGCAGCTATTTATGCTACATTTATGTTTACAGCCTCAGCACAACAAAAAGCTTTGCGTTATATACAAAAGGGCAAGTACGATACAGCCATTTCCATGTTGGGTAAAGTGAAGGAGCCAAGCATTGATGTACAAGCTACTCGCTTATTAATGTTGTCAGGCTTGATAGGTGCAGATGGGCACATGCAGCATGAATTCGATGGCATTAGTAATGTGATAATTGGAGTGCAAGAACCAAGTGAAGCCATTGAACAATTGCGAACGGATAACTACCAAAGGATGGCGAAACACCGCGACCTTTTTCAAGTGCTAGCGGATGATTTTGCGCAGAAATATAAACGGGGTACACCTATAAAAACGCCTTGGCAGCGTGGCCGCATGCGTTTGAACGATAACGATCGCAGAGTAAACAGTGCTTGGGAATCGCTTCAATCAGGTAATTTGCATTCTAAAAACATAGCCACGATAGAGAATGCATTATACCGCATAGGTATATATGGGGTTTTTCAACTTAGTCTGCAACAAGAAGATACATTGAACATCGCTTTAAGCGGTGAGTATTATACGCCACTTCTTTTATTTATAATCGGCGCTAGGGTGGAAGACCCTCTTCTTAAAACATGGTACATGAGCGAAGTACTCGCCATTGCACCACCCGATCACGAAGTGGCGCTGATGGCTCAGGAATATCTAGCTAATTATTAGCTTCAGGTAAGGCGGGCTCCAAATGGATAAAGGCTCGTTGTACATCGGGATGTTCTTCTAAGGTGTGGCGGATGGTCATACTTAGATCATGTGCTTGGGCCATCATTAAAGTCTCCGGTACGCGAATGTGTATTTCCACATGGAGGACATCGCCTACATAATGTGCCCGAATTTCATTTACGCCGGCTACTCCAGGAATATTGGTAGCTATTGTGCATATGTTTTCCAAGATATTATTTGCCGGGGCTGATCCCATTAAATAACCCATATTCTCCAACCCGACGCGACATCCGGAAATAATGATCCATATGCCAATAGCTAATCCGGCCAGTGCGTCTATTGTAGGACCAGCCATAAAGCCAACTAATGCTACTGTTGAAGCTAACACATCGTTGCGGGAGTCAATATAGCTAGCGCGTAAAGCTGCGCTTGGGGTAATGCGTTCGGTGCGTTTGTAGGCAACAGAGAGCACAACTTTCAATAGAATATTAAACACGAGCACTAAAATAGCTGGCAAAAGTATTGTGATCTGTTTTGGGTGCACAAAGCCGGTAATGGCATCTTTAAGTATATTGGTACCTAGAACAGCGCCAAGAATGGCTATCACTAAACCGGCCAGTGGTTCAGCCCGGCGATGGCCAAAGTGGTGGTCGTCATCTGGCCCTTTTTCCTGAATTAAAGCGCTGATATGCACAGCAGAGTATGAGAAGACATCCAAAAAAGAGTTTAAAGCATCGGAGAGAATAGCCAGGCTGCTAGTAGCATAAGCCGCCCACAGTTTAAGTGCAAATAGCAAAACACTGGAGAACACACCAATACTGGTTAGCAATTTTTTTCGCATAACTAATAAGGTACCTGCCTTTGCATATGCCATTAGCTAGTGTTAGTGGCATGGGAGCAGGGGTCACTAACCGCTTGGCGAATTGAGTGTTCGTATTCGTCACCTAACACGGTAGAAGCTCATAGGAGGCATCTACTATGCACGTACTTAAACAACGTATATGGAGCGAATTCCTTGCTTCTCTATTCTTAGCTATTCTATCACTTTTTTGTTGGCAAGGTATATTAGTTTGGATAGGAGTAGCTGATTATATCCGTAACTCTTTGCGCTGGGGCGATATAATAGGCAGTTTTACGGTGTGTGCCACATACTATTTAGCCTTGGTTATTAGTCTAGCTATAATTCGTAGGGCCAATCCATTGGTGCATCCACTATCATCCGCCTATGTCGGCGGGTGGTTAGTTATCATTATAAGCACTGCTCTTAGTGTTATGAACCCAGCGTTTAACGAAATATTGGGTATGTCTTTAGCCACTAAAGCCACGCCATTTCTTATTTTTACTTTAGTTGTGGGGGCGCTGCGTTTTTGGCGCGAATCTGCTTTGGCTAAGTCATCCTTGCCAGCGACATCACAAGCTGACGTGCCCGCAAACGAGCAGGAGAGTTGCGAATGAGTATACCGTATATCATTGTATTTTTGTTCAGCTTAACGGGACATGAATGGGCGCATGCTCGAGTAGCAACAAATTTAGGCGATCCCACACCGCGCCAGGAGGGTCGGTTAACATGGAATGTTTTTTCGCACATTTCGTTGCCCGGGATGTTAATGTTTTATCTTACTAATATTGGTTGGGCAAAACCAGTGCGCGTTGATACGCGGTATCTGCGGAATCCACAAACCGATATGCTATGGATTAGTTTAGCAGGGCCGCTGACTAACCTAGTAATCGCACTTTGTGCGGCAATTATTTGGCATTTTGCTTTGCCAGTATGGCCAGAGTGGGCCCTACAAACCCTATTTATAGCGATATACTTAAATACAATACTGGCTTTTTTCAATCTGTTACCTATACCTCCGCTGGATGGCTCGAAAATTGTTACATCGTTCTTGCCTACACGTTGGTCGTATCTTTTACAACAAATTGAACCATGGGGTTTTATTATTTTGCTTGTTTTATTGAATTTCTTAGGTTTAGGTACCTTCCTAGGAAAATTGAGCGACATCATTGTTCGGTGGTTAATAATGTGGTGAATCGCTAGTGTGCGAAAGGGAGTTACATAATGTGTTCACAAGAGCTTGAAAGCTTAGCAAAAGCAGTAGGCGAGTTGTTGCAGGAGCGTAGTGAAACATTGTGCACCGCTGAATCGTGTAGTGGTGGTTTGTTAGCTCATTGTATAACCAATATCCCGGGTAGTTCGCAATACTACATGCGTGGCTGGGTTACTTATAGTAATGAGGCTAAAAGCGATGATTTAGGTGTTCCTGCTACAATGATTGCCGCTAACGGTGCGGTAAGTAATCAGGTAGCTGGTTGCATGGCCCATGGCGCGTTAAAGCGTGCTAAAGCGCATTATGCTCTGGCAGTTACCGGGATAGCAGGCCCTGGTGGTGGCAGTGAATATAAACCTGTGGGCTTGGTATACATTGCTTTGGTTGGGGCGAAAACCCCACTGCAGGTGCACAAGTATATCTTTAACGGAAATCGTTTGGAAGTGAAGGAGAAAACGGTAAGAGCTGCTCTAGAGTTATTGCAGGCAACCTTGCTCATAGATAAACCGAACGGGGAACTAACGTTCTAAAATCTCCTGGTTCGGGGAAGGAAGGCTGCTTTTTGTGGCGAATACAGCAGATACCAGGTGTGCCCCCCAGGCTGTGGTACGCACTTTTATCGCGGTTAGCTTACCGGTAACAGTACAGCTAGCTTTGGCTAATCTGCAATATCAAGAGTTATTGCCAGGTTGGAACTGGGTAAAGCCGGAAAATATGCACATTACTTTGCGGTTTTTGGGTAATACCACGTCAAAGCAGCTAGAGCAGGTAACTAAAGCCTGTTGCAAAGCTGTAAGCAATTTGCATGCGTTCAACATGCGGGTGCATAAAACGGGGGTCTTTCCTAATTGGGGTAGGCCGCAGGTTTATTGGGCAGGTTTGGCTGGGCAAACTGCTAATTTGCAAAATTTGGCCAATCAGTTGGAAAAAGCCCTAGTAGCAATGGGCTTGCCAGCGGCAGATAAACCCTTTCGGCCCCATATTACGCTGGCACGTTGTCGTGGGTTGTGTCCAGCTGTTGTGGGAGAACGCTTACAGCAAAGTGGGCAGCATTTAGACACAGAATTTGCGGTGGAATCAATAACTGTTTTTCGGAGTGATCTTACACCACAAGGTTCCGTATATAAGCCGCTACAGGTTATTCAGTTGGCTGCTCAACCCGGGGAGAGGGAACTAAGAAAGAAGGAATAAGCGTGGCGATAAACGAGAAAACCAAAGCTCTGGAAATGGCGCTTTTGCAGATTGAAAAAGCACATGGCAAAGGGTCTGTTATGCGCTTGGGAGAAAAATCAACCAAACTTAATGTAGACGTTATTCCTACAGGTGCACTTACTCTCGATTTAGCGTTGGGTGTAGGTGGCATTCCCCGTGGTCGAGTGGTAGAGATATTTGGGCCCGAATCTTCGGGAAAAACCACTCTGGCTTCGCACATAATGGCTGAGGCTCAGAAAATGGGCGGCATCGCCGCCATGATTGATGTAGAGCATGCTCTGGATCCGGCTTATGCGAAAAGACTAGGAGTAGATATTGACAATTTACTCATATCTCAACCTGATAACGCAGAGAGTGCATTAGAAATTGCCGAAGCACTAGTGCGCAGCGGCGCTGTAGATTGTGTTGTAATTGACTCAGTAGCGGCGTTGGTACCCAGAGCAGAGATCGAAGGCGAAATGGGTGACACGCACGTAGGTTTGCAAGCCAGGTTAATGTCGCAGGCCTTACGTAAGTTGACTGGTGCTATAAGCAAGTCGCAAACAGCAGTGATATTTACCAACCAAATTCGCGAAAAAGTAGGTATTATGTTTGGCTCGCCAGAGGTTACACCAGGCGGACGCGCATTGAAGTTTTACGCTTCTGTACGTTTGGATGTACGTCGCGTGGAGTCAATTAAACAGGGGACAGAGATCATTGGTAGTCGCGTGCGCGTTAAGGTGGTAAAAAATAAAGTAGCTCCTCCTTTCCGCGAGGGGGAGTTTGATATTTTGTATAAAGAAGCTGGTATCTCGCGTGAGGGATGCTTGTTGGAAGTGGCGACAGACCTGGACATTGTCCAGCGAAATGGCGCTTGGTTTTCTTATGGCGATACTCGGTTGGGGCAAGGCCGCGATAATACGCGTGATTTCCTCCGGCAAAACCCAGAATTGGCTCAGGAGATAGAGAAACGTGTGCGTGAAAGGCTAGGCCTGCGTGTAACCGATAAAACTGAGAGTGAAAAACCTGTTGTTAAGAAGTGAAAACAATGAGCCCAGGCGATGAAGAATATACAGTAAGCAATATAAAAGCGAATCGTCGTTGGCCGGGTATATACACAATAACATTTTCTGATGATAAAACCATAGTGTGTCCCGATGAATGTGTGGTTCGTTGGTCACTACGCACGGATGTGGTTTTAACGTCAGCGCAGTTTTGTGAGTTAAAAAATGAAGCGGAGTGTAAGCTTGCTACGCTGGCTGCTGTTCGCATTTTAACTGCGTCAGCAAAGAGCTCGCGCACTTTAATGCTAGCCTTACGCAAAAGGAAATTTAGCCCAGCTGCCGCCCAATATGCAGTCAAGCGTATGGTCGAATTAGGCTATATCGATGATGTTGCTTACGGCCGTCAACTGATAACTCAGTTACAGAAGGCCGGTAAAAAGGGACGACTGGGGATAATAGCCGAGTTGCATCGGCGCGGTATTTCAACAAAAATTATTGAACAAATATACCAGGATCAAGATGACCAAGATGAGCGCAATAAGGCATTGACACTGGCCAACCGGAAATTAGCAAGTTACAGTGGGTTGCCGCAGCATATATGCCAACGCAGATTAGCGGCATTTTTGGCTCGGCGTGGGTTTGATTATCCGGTGATTCGCTGGTGCTTAGCTGAATTGAATTTAAGCAATGATGATCTGGTGTAGCAGGTTGACAGCAGGACTAGGAAAAGGTTAATATTATGAAAAGGGCTTATGCCCTAAGCGGTGGTTCGGTCCCGGGCGGTTTGCACGGGTTTACGTATAGAAGTAAAGCGCATATATGGTCTTACAAGGGGCCGAGTAACCTGCTCGGCTTTCTTTTCAAAGCGCTACCCCCCTCGGCCAAATTGCCGCTCATAAACTCGCGTCAGCAAACATGTAAATAGAGCTGGTAGAGGAAGGGGGTGGACGAGCATTTACACTTTCACAGTCCTTGTATCACTAATAGTTGCCGTAGTATCTTTAGCGGCTGGATATTTTGTGCGTAGAATCGTCGCTGAGGCGAAACTGCAATCGGCTGAAATTGAAGCGGAGCGCATTATTACTAGTGCGCGGCAAGATGCCGAAGCAAAGAAGCGCGAAGCACTTCTAGAAGCTAAGGAAGAGATTCATAGCATGCGCACCGAAGGCGAGCGCGAGCTGCGCGATCGGCGCCATGAATTGCAGCAGATGGAACGTCGTCTTATGCATAAGGAAGAGAGTCTCGATAAAAAAATCGAGCAAGTTGAGGTTAGAGAGACTAACCTTGAAAAACAAAAGCTGGAGCATGAAAACGAGAAAAAACGTATAGAGGAACTAGCCGCCCATTGGCTGACTGAGCTGGAAGGTTTGGCAGGTATGACCAGCGAGGAAGCCAAGGTTTACCTCCTTAAACGCACAGAAGATGAAGTGCGTCATGAAATGGCTATTAAAATTAAGGAGATTGAAACAGAGGCTCGCGAAGAAGGCGACAGAAAGGCACGGAAAATCGTTTCGATGGCTATTCAACGTTGCGCTGCCGATCACGTAGCCGAATCTACCGTATCGGTGGTAAACTTGCCTAGTGACGATATGAAAGGCCGCATTATTGGCCGTGAAGGGCGTAACATTCGCACTTTGGAAACACTAACCGGCATTGACCTAATAATTGACGATACACCAGAAGCAGTAATATTGTCGGGTTTTGATCCTATTAGACGCGAAATTGCCCGTATAGCTTTAGAAAAGCTTGTGGCCGATGGCCGTATACATCCTGCTCGTATAGAAGAGATGGTAGAGAAAGCACAAAAAGAAGTAGAACAAATCGTGCGCGAGGCAGGGGAACAAGCAACCTTTGAAACCGGGGTTCATGGCCTTCATCCTGAATTGGTTAAGCTCCTGGGTAGGTTGCGCTTCCGCACAAGTTATGGTCAGAATGTCCTCAAGCACAGCGTCGAAGTAAGTCATTTAGCAGGTATAATGGCTGCTGAATTGGGTTGCGATATACAGATATCAAAACGTGCTGGTTTGCTGCATGACATTGGGAAAGCGGTAGACCATGAAGTAGAAGGTTCGCACTTAGAAATTGGCCGTGATCTCTTGCGCAAATATCGGGAATCACCCGAGGTTATGCACGGCATGGAGTGTCACCATGGCGATTATGAGCCACAAAGCGTCGAAGCAGTGTTGGTTACTGCAGCAGACGGTGTAAGTGCAGCTCGTCCGGGTGCACGGCGCGAAACACTGGAGAACTATATTAGGCGTTTGGAGAAATTGGAGTCTCTCGCTGATTCATTTGAAGGTGTGGAGAAATCCTATGCTATTCAAGCAGGGCGCGAGATTCGCATCATAGTTAAGCCTGAACGAGTAGATGATGCAACAGCTACAAAAATGGCTCGTGACATTGTTAAACGCATTGAAAGTGAACTTGAGTACCCTGGTCAAATCAAGGTTACCGTCATTCGGGAGACACGAGCTGTTGAATATGCGCGATAAAGGTAAGGCGAGGCCTTCTCGGAGTCCTCGCCTTTACGTTAAGCAGGATTCAAGCAGACAGTCACGAAGTCTCGAATAAAGGAATATGGTGGCGCATCCGGGGTGAAGTGCACTTGCATGCTCAATTCAGCCAGCCAGCGGTACAGGATGAAGGTATATCGCAGCAAGCCTCTTTGCTAGTGTCTATACTTATTCGGTATCCTGAGTTGGTGTCTATACGTTATGGTTCTGCTAACGGAGATTTGCTTTTCTCTTTCTTGGTGAATGGAATCTGCAGTGAGACAGAAATAGGCGAGTTTCAGCATACATTATACACTCATTTAAGTGCTTATATGGAATTTACCCGTCGGCGTGGCTTTCTATTTCATTTGCATGTGATGCAGCATGGTGAGCATACCTTAGTAGAGATGATACGCGATGTAGCTACATTATCGCAACAGGAGCTTTCATTAATACTGAATCTAACCCGTAACACATTTGGTAGCCGACTTATCTATGAGATAGAGGAGCCTTTGCGCGAAGAAGAGAACTCACTTCAAGATGAGATGATCGATCAAATATTAGAAGATGTACGTGTGATGGGTACACATCGAGAGCTTGTGGGTTATCGCGAATCTGGTAGGGTGTTTGTGTTCAATCGTAGCCCTATGGAAGTGTCGGAATAAAACTCTGCTGTGTATGAATATCATGTCGTATGGGAGGTGCTACCTGTTTAATAGAGTATAAAACATAAGCATCGTTTATTTATGCCCAACATATTCGCAACATTCAAGGAGGTCATCTCTGCATGGAAGTCCTAAAGGTTTCTGCCAAATCTAATCCAAACTCGGTGGCTGGTGCATTGGCTGGGGTTCTTAGAGAACACGGCGGTGCTGAAGTGCAGGCAATTGGCGCTGGTGCTATTAATCAAGCGGTAAAAGCTGTAGCTATTGCCCGTGGTTTTGTTGCTCCAAGTGGTGTGAATCTTATTTGTATACCTGCTTTTACTGATGTGACAATTGACGGCGAAGAGCGCACAGCAATTAAATTTATTGTAGAACCACGGTGATTGATTTTCATTGCGATACTCTGGCTAAAGCGTTGTTAAAAGGCGAACTATCTGCAAACGAACCAAGTTGGCAGTTAGACATTAATCGCTTAATGCATGCCGGTATACGCATACAGGTGTTTGCTATATGTACAGGGTCGCTTCATGAAGCACTAGCCATGATATCTCTTTTTCATGATGCTGCGAAAGCTAACCATGTGCGACCCATTTATTTTCGTGAAGATGTTACTAAAGTTATCCAAAATGAGGATAATTTACCAGGTGGCCTATTATCGTTAGAGGGCGGTCAGCCATTAGCTGGCGATGTGCGTATATTAGACGCACTGTTCTTGTTAGGTGTGCGTGCTTTAGGGCTAACGTGGAACAATAGAAATCAATTAGCTGACGGCATAGCTGAATCTTCCAGTAAGGGCGGGCTCACGCAAAAAGGCCGCCTGGTAGTACAAAGAATGAATCAACTAGGAATGGTTGTTGATGTCTCTCACCTTTCACCAGCTGGTTTTTGGGATGTAGCACAAATATGTACGGCTCCATTTATTGCCTCTCATAGCAATGCTTATACCGTATGCCAACACCCCCGCAATTTAGAAGACGATCAACTACGCGCGATAGCAGCGGCTGGTGGTGTAGTTGGGCTTAACTTTTATCCACCTTTTTTGGTGGAAGAAGGAGCGGCCAGTATAGAAAATATACTTCGTCATGCTGATCATATGCTAGAGTTAATAGGGCCCAATCATATTGGCCTGGGTAGCGACTTTGACGGCATCAACCAAACTCCAACTGACCTTTCAGATGTAAGTGCTTTACCGCGTTTATACACAGCCTTGGAACAACGGTATGGTAGGCAAGTTGCTCAAGCAATTATTGGCGGTAACTTTACCCGCTTATTACAATCCATTTTACCTAACCGATAATAAAGCTCCCGGGCAAATGGTACCCATGTATGCTTCTTCACTACTCGGGGGCATATTAGGCTGGGGGTGATTTAACCGTGAATTGGTTGGGTGCAGTAGTCCGTTTTGTTGTATCAGCCCTAGTATTGCTTTTTGTGGGGTTGATCGTACCCGGTTTTCAGGTGGTAGGCTTTTGGAACGCCCTGTTGGCGGCTTTAGTTATTGCTGCTATTGGTTGGGTGATCGAAGCTACACTTGGTAAGAGTGTTTCACCGTACAGCCGTGGCCTGGTTGGTTTTTTGGTCTCAGCTATAGTTATTTGGGCCACGCAGTTTGTGGTCCCTGGAATTCGGGTCGGAGTATTGGGGGCACTCTTAGCTGCATTCGTTATAGGCATTATTGACCTCTTCGTACCTACTGCCGTTAGGTAGATAGGAAGGGGGCGAGCAGCTTTGCAGCTCACGCGCAAGCTGACGGAAAACATGGCGATCATTAGAGAAAAGCTAGGCATCGGTGTTTCTTTCGATGTAATCGCCAGAGAAATCAGCGTGGGCGGCAGGAATGCCGCCCTGGTGTTTATTGATGGCTTCGTTAAAGATGCGGTAACAGCTGACATTATTGCCGATCTACAATTAGTACAGCGGCAGGATATGGCACCTGATGCCGTTAGCAAACTATTGGCTCGGCACATTCGTTATTTTGAAGTGACCGCTGTTGATAGCATTGAGCAAGTGCTGAATGAAATAATGGCCGGTCCAATGGCATTATTGATCGACGGTGTTTGCCAGGCAATAATTATTGATGTACGTGAATACCCGGTGCGTAGCGTTGAAGAGCCCGACCTGGAAAGAGTGACTCGAGGCTCTCATGAAGGCATGGTTGAAACGGTTGTCTTTAACACAGCAATGATTCGGCGTCGTGTGCGCGATAGCGGATTGCGTTTTGAAATGGTGCAGGTAGGAACGCGTTCTAAAACAGATGTAGCTGTTGGTTACATTAACGATGTAGCTGATATGGCTATGGTAAATTCGTTAAAAAAGAAAATAGCAGCCATTAACGTAGATGCGCTAATTATGGGAGCTAAAACTCTGGAGGAGTATCTTTTCAGAGGATATTTAAACCCCTTACCTTTGGTGCGATACACCGAGAGGCCCGATGTAGTGGCTGCACACTTGTTTGAAGGGCATATTGTCGTTATTGTCGATACCACGCCTATGGCAATGCTGATGCCGGTAACCGCCTTTCACTTTACCCAACATGCAGAAGAGTATTTTCAATCGCCGTTAATTGGTACCTACTTGCGCTGGGTGCGTACTATGGGCACTTTCCTATGCCTTTTTGCTACTCCGCTTTGGTTGGCATTATATCTGCAAAAAGAGACACTCCCATCATATTTGCAGTTTATTGGTCCTAAGGAACAGTCTTTGGTACCGGTAGCCTTACAGTTATTTTTGCTTGAATTCGGGCTCGATCTAATTCGCATGGCTTTAATACATACACCTAGCGCTTTAGCTACTTCGTTGGGTATTGTGGGGGCCATTCTGTTAGGTGATTTGGCTGTTAAAGTAGGTTTGTTTGTCCCAGAAACCATTTTGTATACTGCTGTGGTTGCCATCGGGTATTTTGCTATTCCCAGTATTGAGTTCGCCTACGCTTTACGCATATTTCGTTATTTCTTGCTACTGGCTGCTACCATAGGTAAAATAACCGGACTTATAATAGCTTCAGGTTTGGTATTGATCGTTTTTGTTTCCACTAGTTCGTTAGGAATACCATATTTATGGCCGCTAATACCTATGTCGCCTAAGCATCTTTTTCGTTTGATCTTCCGTTATCCTATTCCGGCAGTGCAGGAGCGACCTCGTTTTACAGGGGGTAAAGGGGCAGATAAAGATACTGGCGGTGATTGAATGAGTTGGTGCGCTATGCTACGATAAAATCATGAGTTACCACATTAGCTTACCTATGTTTGAAGGGCCATTTGATCTGCTTTTTCACTTGATTGAAAGTGAAGAAATAGATATTTGGGATATACCTATTGCTCGAATTACCGAGCAGTACTTGGAGTACATTGTCTCTTTAGCAGAATTGGATCTAAGTATTGCTGGAGAATTCTTGGTTATGGCAGCCACTTTGTTAGCCATTAAAGCGCGGTTGTTATTACCTGTAACCACGGAGTCAACTACAAACGAAGAAGAGCAACAAAATTCCGACCCCCGATTAAGCTTAGTAGCCAGGCTTCTTGAGTATCGTCGGTTTAAAGAAGCAGGGCTCACGCTTTCTCAATTAGCGAGTGGACGCGATAAACTCTATCCGCGTGGTTATGCACGTTCAGTTACCCCAGTTAAACCATTGTTCACCCGGCCAATTGGCGATGTAACACTAGCCCAATTGGCGAAAGCCATGCAGACTGTCCAGGCCATTTATGAACCACCGGCCTCAACTACTGCCATTCCAGGACGGCGACTTTCTGTAATAGAGCGCATAGATCAATTACAAAGGTTATTGTTAAAAAAAGAATGTATGTCGTTCTCCGATTTATTCTCATCGCAGGCCACCCGTGCCGATGTAGTGGTAACTTTTTTAGCTTTGCTGGAATTGGTCAGACAAGGTTTATGTGTTGCCGTCCAGCAACAGCAGTTTGGGCCCATTGAACTATCCCATCGGCAGCAAAGTGTAGAGGAGGTGGCTAGTGCATGAGTGATGGCATAAGTACGCTGGCACCGGCTCTAGAGGCGTTATTATTTGCCAGTAGCGAACCAATACCAATCGCGGAATTGGCGCGAGTTCTAGATATATCGACAGCAGAGATAAATGAGTTGCTAACAGTGCTCGACCAAGAATATCAGCAGCCTAATCGCGGTTTTATGTTAGATAACGCTGGTGGTGGCATTCGTTTGGTGAGCAAGCCGGCGTATGCAAGTATTATTAGCGAGCTATTGCGTCCAGTGCGCGCTGCTGGTCTATCGCAAGCTGCAGTGGAAACATTGGCTATTGTAGCTTACAAACAACCTATTACCCGGGCGGAAATTGAAGCAGTGCGCGGTGTGAGAGCGGAATCAGCTCTCAATTCCCTGCTCGAACGTGATTTAGTCATGGAGGTGGGTCGTAAGGACGCTCCGGGGCGGCCTATACTATACTCAACTACGAACCGGTTTTTGGTGGAGTTTGGTATAAACAGTTTAGCTGAATTACCACCGTTGGAAGAGGTTGGGCAAGCTTCATTGGATTTCTCCAATAAACCAGATAAAACTTAGAATGGCAAAGTATGCCAAGGGAATCCTACATGCTGGGGGGTGCCCCGGTGTTGTGGATACTATTGGTGGTAGTTACAGTTGCCGTTGTAATAATGATTTTGCCAATATACTTAGGTGCAGTTGTCACCTATGATTTAGGGCATGGTTCATTGCGCGTGAATCTATCATATGCTGGTATAATTCGCTGGCAGACGTGTATGCCGCTGCAAAGACTTGATTTGGGGCAAGATGGCCTACAGGTCAATGCTGAAGTAAAAGCAGTTGGGATTCAGCGTAGTGAGAAGGAAAAACTTACCCTAGATAAATTGAGTGAAGAGCAACGCTGGCTGGAGTCGCGCCTACATATATTTTTAAGCATTATAGATATAATTCAAGTTTACCTATTGGGAAAAAGTCCGTCAGATAATCAGGGGCGTAGTTTGGGTTCGCCCACACTACATTTGCTGATATGGCCTTTTCTAGTTTTTGGTAAGCAGCTTTATCGTTTGGAATTCACTTGGCATACTAAACTGGGTCTTAGTGATCCGGCTTTAACAGCAGTAACGGTAGGTTTACTATGGAGTTTGAAGGCAGGGACCGTCTCTTTATTAAGGCAGCAGTTCCAGATGATGCACGCTCCAGTAGTATCAGTGGTACCTAATTATGCCACAAAAGGTTTTAGTACCAATTTGCGCTGCATATTTCACTTCTCTCTAGGTCAAATTATGTGGCGAACACTGTGTTACGCCGCAGAGCGCTGGCTGGGGAAAGGGGCGGTATCTAGTGGAGGGTAAACACCCCATCGAGGGGCTCATGCAAACGGCAATGGAGAGCATAAAATCGATGGTAGATGTGAACACAATTCTAGGAGATCCGGTTGAAACACCTGATGGTAATGTTATTGTACCGGTCTCTCGAGTCAGTTTGGGTTTTGCCGCTGGTGGTACGGAGTACGAAGTAGAAGAGAAGAAAGAGCAAAAAGGTTTCCCGTTTGGCGGTGGCACCGGGGGAGGCATTGCTGTGAACCCAGTAGCATTTTTAGTAGTGGGACAAGGACACGTACGCTTGTTACCAGTGGACGGCAATGCAGTGGTAGATCGCCTGATAGATATGGCACCGCGGATTGTCGAGCAAATACAAGAGATGGTCGGTAGTAAAAAAGGGTATAACAATCGTTCTAACTTAGAGATCTGAACTAGGCACAAACAGAAATGGTAGCAGGGCGAATATGCAACTATCGAGAAGACCTTCCGGCATAGTCGGACGGCCTTCTTTTTTATGAGTGGTGATTATATGCGTTTACACAAATATTTGGCAATATGTGGAGTTAGTTCGCGCCGACGGGCTGAAGAAATGATCAGCGCTGGTAGAGTGATGGTTAATGGCAAAGTAATCAGCGAACAAGGTATGCAAGTTGATCCTGATGTAGATTTGGTGTTAGTGGATGGTAAGCAAATACATGGTCCTGAAGCTAAGGTCTATTATGCGTTACATAAACCCCTAGGTGTGGTAAGCACAGTGCGCGATGAATCTGGTCGTCCCACAGTGCGCGATATACTTAAAAATGTTAAACTACGCATTTATCCGGTAGGCCGTTTAGACGCTGATTCCGAAGGTTTGCTGTTGCTTACAAACGATGGGGAATTAGCTGTACGTCTTATGCATCCACGGTACAATGTAACTAAAAAGTATGAGGTTTGGGTAACTGGAAAGCCAGCAAAAATGGCATTGGAATTGTTGCGCAGTGGTGTGAAACTAGCCGATGGCATCACCCGTCCGGAGTCTGTGAAAGTGGTAGAGGTGGGAAAAGCCGATACAAAGCTTGAAATATCCTTACAAGAGGGGCGCAACCGACAAATTCGCCGCATGTGTCAGGCAGTAGGTCACCCGGTCCTTCGTTTGCGCCGTATCAGCATTGGTCCTTTTGAATTGGGTGATCTACCTGTAGGTTGTTATAGGAAGCTGACGCAATCTGAAGTAGATAGTTTGCAAACAGGCTTGCATGACTCTAAAAAATCATGATAGGATGTCAAAAATAAGGTGGTGCCCCAATTGAGCCAAAGCCGCGATGTAGCACGTTATGCCATTCTCATGGCACTAACGTCGGATCATGAGGCAGAGAAAAACTTACAAAACAATTTATCTAAGGATGGGATTAATGCAGCGGCAGTAGATTTTGGTGGCGAGTTTATTTCGTCTGTAGGACGCATTGTAGAGCGTTCAGTGGTAGCTGCTAAGCGCGAAAATGTCATTAAGGCAACACATGCTGAAGAAGGTGCCGTGGCCGGTGCTACGCACCAGGCGTTAGAGCAAATATCTATTCAAGCACTAGGGTTGAATGTGGGTGGTAAAGTGGGTATAGCTCGTATGGGCGATCATATTGCTGTAGCCATTTACTTTGGCGTTGGCTTGCTACATTTGGATGATGTAGCCATTGGTTTAGGTCATCGAGCGGTACCATCTTTGTAAGGGGGAGAAATAAAGTGGCAGATGTTATAGTCAGAGCCATTCGCGGCGCTACCACAGTAGCCAGCAACGATGCTGAATGTATTGCGCAGGGTACCGCCGAATTGGTAGCTGAAATAATTAGTTCCAACCAGCTTGATACCTCAGCAATAATTAGCATCATCTTCACCAGCACTGCCGATTTAAATGCAACTTTCCCAGCTATTGGCGCTCGCAATTTGGGGCTGAACGATGTTCCTTTGTTTTGTGCCACAGAAATACCAGTTCCTGGTAGCCTAAAAAGGTGCATTCGCTGTCTGGTACATATAAACACAAATAAAAGCGCGCATCAGTTGAAGCATGTTTATCTGCATGACGCTTATCAGCTTCGCCCCGATCTCGCAGGTGCTGATGATGAGTCTAGTGCAGGAAATTTCCCCGCCTATCGTTCCACTACTGATCGCATTGTTGCCTACGTGCCTGGTAAACCCATTGAAGAAGTACGCAGGGAGTTAGGCTTGAGCGATGTGGTGAAACTGGCTTCTAATGAGAACTCACTAGGACCATCACCCCAAGCGATGGCGGCGTTTTCTGCCGTGGTCAACCAATTACACCGCTACCCCGATGGCGCTGCCCTAGAACTGCGGGCCGCCCTAGCTGGCCACCTCAATTTGCCCATGGAAAGCTTGTTTATTGGCAATGGTTCCGATGAAGTAATTAAACTACTGGCAGAAGCGTACCTTGAACCCGGCGACGAAGTGATTTTTGCCGATGAAACTTTTAGCGAGTACGCTTATGCCACACGGCTGATGGGTGCTGTTGAAAAACGAGTACCGTTGCGCCACGGCCAACATGATCTAGAAGCCATACTAAAAAATATAACTGAGCGAACTAAGCTGATATTTATATGCAACCCAAATAACCCCACTGGCACTTATGTGAGTACAGCTGCTGTAAAGCGCTTTTTACATCAGTTACCTGCGGGAGTTTTAGCTATTTTCGATGAAGCTTATGTGGAGTACGTGGATGCACCTGATTTCCCGGACACTTTGGCGCTTTTACGTGCTGGGTGGCCGGTGGTTAGCTTGCGGACATTTTCTAAAATATATGGATTAGCTGGGTTGCGAATCGGCTATTGTGCCGCTCCGGAAGCAGTGGCAGAACGTTTATTCAGGGTGAAAGAGCCTTTTAACGTAAACCTGCCTGCACAGATAGCCGCTATAGCGGCTTTGGCCGATGTTGAACACTTAAAACGCTCGAAAGAAATAAATAGCGCAGGTAAACTGCAGTTATATACTGGATTAAATAATCTCGGCATTCGTTATTGGCCTAGCCAGGCTAACTTTATTTGCTTTGATCTGGGCCGGCCTAGCCAACCTTTATATGAAGCAATGTTGAAACAGGGGGTTATTGTGCGGGCCACAGCCAGTTTTGGTTTGCCCACCGCCTTGCGCGTTACTGTAGGTACACAGCAGGAGAACGAACTTTTGTTACGGGCATTAACGCAGGTTTTAGCTTAAGCACTACGGTAGAACGGTAGAATGGAAGGAGAATAACCATGATTGTAGTGATGCAGAAAGGTGTCACGGTAGAGCAGTTGCAGTCGGTGATGAAGCGGCTGCAAGATTTCGGCTTCAAAGCGCATGTTTCAGAAGGTGTAGAACGGACCATTATTGGGGCAATTGGCGAGAAAACAGACGAAAAAGTACAGCAGCTGGAGATGATGCAGGGCGTAGAACGGATAGTACCAATTCTCCAGCCATACAAAATGGCGGCCATGGAGTTTTGTGGCCAGCGTAGTTTGGTGAAGGTGGGAAAAGTAGTGTTTGGCGGTGCACACGTGCCAGTTATTGCCGGCCCGTGTGCAGTAGAATCACCAGAACAATTATTCCAAACAGCAGCAGAGGTTGCCGCCGCCGGTGCCAGTATGCTACGGGGTGGGGCCTATAAGCCCCGTACCTCTCCGTATGCTTTTCAAGGTATGGAGAAAGAGGGTTTGGAATTGTTAGCAGAAGCACGCCAGCAAACTGGTTTACCTTTTGTTACCGAGGTAGTAAACCCAGGTGATGTAGATTTAGTCGGCCGTTATGCCGATATGTTTCAAATAGGTGCTCGCAATATGCAAAACTACGCTCTACTACGGGCGGTAGGTTTATCTAATCACCCTGTACTTTTAAAAAGGGGACTATCAGCCACCATTAACGAATGGCTGATGGCTGCCGAATATATTATGTCTAGCGGCAATGAGGCTGTTGTCTTATGCGAGCGGGGAATTCGCACCTATGAAACCGAGACGCGCAACACGCTCGACTTGAGTGCGGTAGCAGTTATCCATCGTTTATCGCATTTACCTGTGGTGGTAGATCCATCGCATGGCACAGGTAAATGGCGTTATGTGCCACCTATGTGTCAGGCGGCAGTGGCTGCTGGTGCGGATGGTTTAATGGTAGAGGTGCATGTGCGGCCTGAAGAAGCCCTTTCGGATGGTCCACAGAGTTTGCGGCCAGCAACATTTGCCGAAATGATGAGCAAATTGGCACCAATAGCCAGCGCAGTAGGGCGGACAATGCCATGAAAAACCCGACAATAGCTATTGTTGGCGTCGGCCTAATGGGTGGTTCGTTGGGACTGGCTTGGCGCCAAGCACATGTGGGGCGAGTGATTGGCGTAGCCCGCAGTGAGGAAACTCTAGCTGAGGCGTTGCAACTAGGAGCTATTGATGAGGGTACTACCGATTTACTGTCTGCGGTGTCTGTTGCCGATGTGAGTGTGTTTTGTGTACCAGTGATGCAGATTGTGCCGTTAGCATTAAAGGCGGCCCACTCAGCGCAGCCAGGCGCTTTGTTTACCGATGTAGGCAGCACTAAGCAGGCTATCTGTTCGCAGCTGTGGAAACATTTACCACCATATATTACCTTTATCGGTGGCCATCCGATGGCTGGTTCTGAGCGTGTGGGCATTAACGCTGCCGATATGTACCTTTATGAAAATGCGGTATATTGTCTTTCAGCACCACCAGGTATGCCAACAGAGCATACCGCTATGCAACAGATGCTGGCTTTAGTGAGTGCGACAGGAGCTCATCCGCTGATACTTGATCCGCAGGCGCATGATCTTATTGTTGCCGCAATTAGTCACTTGCCGCATCTTTGCGCAGTAGCCTTAGTTAACACAGTTGCTGCAGCAGAAGCTAGCGGTGTTTCTATATTACCGTTGGCCGCCGGTGGCTTTAGAGACACTACACGTGTAGCTTCAGGTTCAGCAGAAATATGGCGTGATATTTGTTTATGCAACAAACAATCAATCGTAGAGATGTTAGACGCTTATATGAGCGCTTTGCAGCAGTTGCGTGTAGCAGTTGAGCAAGGGGATGAACAAGCGTTACTGGCCTTGTTTAAGCAAGCACAAGCCATTCGCCAAAGCATCCCCACAAAAAGACGCGGCTTGCTGGGAGCCACTCACGAGGTAACTCTACATTTGGCTGATAAGCCTGGCTCTATTCATGCTGTCAGTGGTTTGCTTGCTAACGCGGGAATTAACATTGTTGATATAGAAATACTGCGTGTACGCGAGGGCGAAGGAGGTAGTGCACGGCTCGCTTTTAACGATAGAACTGCGGCAGAAACGGCCGTGCAATTACTGAACGACCACGGATACACCGCCAGGCATTTGTAAACTCCAGGGGGTAATATTTTGTCAGGAGATAACCGCGTATCGACTCCTATAAAACTAAAAATAGCAAT
>CAYMKM010000002.1:0-40895 GCA_964390985.1 uncultured Clostridia bacterium
AAAGCCTGTAGCCCACCTTGCTGCATTTTTGTTCTAAGTAATTCCAGACGGTTGTTCTTCACGTTGTAGGCACATCCTTCTGCATGGCAGCTTTTTTATTATGTACCAAAGCGCGCAATGCCAGGCAGTAGCCGTTTGCCCCAAATCCTGCTATTTGACCAACGCAAGCGGCAGCTACCATGGAAACTTGGCGGAATTGTTCGCGGTTATATATATTAGATAGGTGTACCTCTACGGCGGGCAGTTGCACTGCTATCAGTGCATCGCGTAAAGCAACACTGGTGTGCGTGTAAGCCCCCGGATTAATAACAATGCCAGCTGCCCAACTGCGGGCATCGTGAATGGCGTCAATAAGAGCACCCTCATGATTGCTCTGCACTATTTGTACTTCTACGCCCAGTTCGATAGCTGTTTTTTGTATAAGGGAGTTCACTTGCGCTAAAGAAGCGTGGCCATAAACATGCACTTCTCGTTCGCCCAGCAGGTTCAAATTGGGACCATGCAATACTAAATAATGTTGGCTACTCACCTATCGCGCCCCCTTTACTCATCAACTAAATTGGCCAACAACCGGTGTAAATGCGCTTGATCGACTGGTTGGGCGCTATGCGCCTTACCTAATTTCGATAAAAGCACAAAACGCGGCTGTGTGGCTTGCACCTTCTTATCGCGGCTTATGACCTCAAGCAAATCTTGACTAATTAAACCGGGAGCAGCCACAGGTAACCCGGCCCTTTTAAGTAGGTTCACTAATCGTTCTACTATTTCGTGTGGTAGCCCTATTTTCGCGGAAAGTTGGGTAGCTAATACCATGCCCGCTGCTACAGCTTCGCCATGCGTCCACGATTTATAGCCAGTGACTGTCTCAATAGCATGTCCTACAGTATGGCCAAAGTTTAGCACCTCACGTACATTGCTTTCACGTTCATCAGCACTAACAACCGCACTTTTTATTTCGCAAGACCTTTGCACGCACCAAGCTAACGCCTGTGACTTGCCAGCTAAAATATCTGGTAGATTCTCTTCAATATAACTAAAAAGACTGGCATCAGCAATTAAACCATGTTTAACCACTTCTGCCAACCCAGAAACAAGTTGTCGTTTGGGGAGTGAAACTAAAGTGTTCATATCAGCCACAACTAACCAAGGCTGATAAAAAGAACCAACCAAGTTTTTACCTTCCGGTAAATCAATAGCTACTTTCCCCCCCACACTAGCATCAACCTGGGCCAATAAACTGGTGGGCACTTGAACGAGTGGAATACCTCGCAACCAAGTGGCAGCTGCATAACCAGCCAAATCACCAGTCACACCGCCACCAACAGCCACTATTAGCGATTGGCGATCTAAACGCTCACGCGCACCAGCCGTATAAAGATCGTATAAGTGTTTTGCCGTTTTACTCTCTTCTCCGGCGGGGAATATGGCTATTTCTGCATGCCAACCTGCAGCACGTAGCGCTCCTAGCACTTGTTTTCCGTATAAAGGGGCTACGTTGGAATCGGATACAACTAGCGCCCGGCCTATTGGTAGCGGTATTAAACTAGGTAACAATGGCAATAAGCCGCTGCCCACATGAATTTGATAACGACGCTGAACTGTATTCACAGAGATGGTTTGATACCCACCACTTTGGCTGAGGTTTTCCCAAAGGTGACTCACTTGGGTTACTGCGCTAGTAACACATACACTGGATATAACCGCATGCGCTTGGGCGTATATGGGGAGGCGTTCGTTGTATAGCACCTGTAAGCGTTGGCCATCTTGCTCGTTGGCTAAAAGTGGTCGCTGCCCTTGCCTGCTGGCTCTATCCAGCATGACGGCGAGTGGTGCATCTAACCATATCACCAGCGCATTAGCGTTTAAAGCTCGCATAGTGTCCTGATTTGCAACTGCCCCGCCTCCGGTGGCAATAACGGCTGGTTCCTGACTAATGGCCGCCTCTTGTACCACCTGTGCCTCTATTTTTCTAAAGGTCGATTCACCTTGCACAGCAAAAATGTTACTAATACTGGTACTCGCTACTTCCTCAATCAATGTATCGGTATCAATAAAACGCAGTCCCAATTCATTGGCCAGCATGCGTCCGATAGTAGTTTTGCCAGCACCCATAAACCCAATTAAAGCGATATGGCGTGGCAAACCGTTGGCAATCGGTTGCTTAAACATGCATTAGTTCCTCCTGCCAGCGGCGGTACCGTAAGGTTATCTCCTGCATGTTGTCGCCACCCAGTTTCTCTAGGAAAGCAACGGCTAATTCCCAAGCTACAGCGGCTTCACCCACTACAGCCGCTGCTGGTACAGCGCAGGTGTCTGAGCGCTCTACCCCAGCCATAGAAGGCTCTTTAGTGTGCATATCTATGCTAGCCAGTGGCTTGTATAAAGTGGCAATAGGCTTCATGGCTGCACGCACCACTAATGGTTCGCCGTTAGTCATGCCACCTTCAATGCCGCCAGCATTATTGGTAGGTCTGTAATACCCCCAGCCAGCACTAGCCGGATGGTACGCGATTCCATCGTGTACTTGTGAGCCTAGTAGCTGCGCTACTTGGAATCCCATACCTATTTCTACGCCTTTAATGGCTTGAATACTCATTAACGACATCGCCAAGCGGCCATCGAGTTTACGATCCGGGTGCACATAGCTACCCAACCCCGGTGGCAAGCCAAAAACTGCAACTTCAAAAACGCCACCCACGCTATCGCCAGCTTGCTTAGCTGCATCAATAACCCGACACATTTGTTCGGCCACAGTAGGTTCACCACAACGCACAGGACACAGCTCTGCTTTTTCATACACTTGAATATTTGGTATAACACTAGGTGCCTGTACATTACCTATGCGTATAACGCGACTATGCACACTGACGCCGAATTCTGCCAACAGCCGCCGCGCCAGTGCGCCAACTACCACTCGGGTGGCTGTCTCCCGAGCACTAGCACGTTCTAGGGTGTGGCGAATATCAGTATGGTTATACTTTACGCTGCCTACTAAATCTGCATGGCCGGGACGCGGTCGCGTCATTTGCTCTTCTGCTCTCCCAGGCACTGGAGCAGGGTTCATCTTTTCTTGCCAGTTAGGCCAATCACGGTTGTTTATTTGCACAGCTACCGGGCTACCCAAAGTGAAGCCATGCCGTACACCAGCGAGCAATATTGCTGTATCGCTTTCAATTTTCATACGCTCGCCCCGGCCATACCCAACCTGACGGCGGGCCAAATCTCGGTCTATGTCATCGGCATGCAAAGGTAAACCAGATGGTACGCCCTCCACTATAGCCACCAATGCTTGCCCGTGTGACTCTCCTGCGGTAAGATACCTTAGCACTGGTCCACCTCCGCAAATCCATTATTGTATAAGACGGGGCCGTATTGAAGCAGCAACACCAGCAGGTAGTATTATGCGTATCACCACTTGGCGTTGAAGTGCTTGTAACCAGCCCATACCGTGAATCGCTACCTCTTGATCAATAGGCAACGCTATTTCAACCTCTTCCCAGCCTAAATCGGGCCAACGCTCGTTACATTTTTGGCATTTAATTAGCATTAGGCCATCTTCCTGCGTCATAAGAGCTTGAAATTTGCTTTCAGTTATGCGGCGGGCAGCCACTGCCGATGATATGTAAAGACGAATGCCTACGGCTGCAGATTCTGCCGAAGAACTAACCAGCGTTACCGCGGCGAATTCGCCCAAAGTGATGCTCTGACCAGGTTTTAGGCGAATTAAGCGACTGCGTAACCGTTTAGTGGACGCTATTTTTTGGCTGCACACACTGCAAACCACATTACAAAGACTGTCTTTCACTGTTAGATCAGGTGTATCTACTAGCTTTATTTTACTTTTTGGCTCCGGGCTGTTCACCTTTGTGGTTGGATTAACCTTTTTACTACGTCGGCGGTGACTAACACTGCGTTTACTGTTCGTTGTCGGTGACGATACAGCTTGTTCTGCCGCAGTCGGAGCGTTATCTGGCGTCGTTTTTTTCTTGCGCGTTGGCCTACGGGTTCGCCGGCGCGAAACAGCTACAGCTTGTACTTTGTCTTTTCCGTCACTCTCATCATCTATAAGCATATTAGAACTGGTACGGCGTAAGCGTCCTTTCTTCGCCGTCGTTTGTTTAGATGTATCATTTAATAATTTGAACAGGGCAGTTTTCCCCACACCCGTAGCGCCTATGAGCGCTACGGTTCCCTTCCCGTGCAACTCCTTTACAACCCATTTCCACAAGTCAGAAATACCAACACGGCTTTTGGCACTGATCACTTGCACATCGCGGACGGAAATATCAATTTGATCCAGGTATTTATGAACCCAATTTACAACCTGAGTCTCACTCACCTTGGATGGCAATAAATCAAATTTGTTGAGAACCAGCACCATTTTATGTGCATAATTAGCAACCACTCTGCGACTGAAGGTGGAGGGAAAATCAGTAGCATCAGCCACATAAATAATCAGATCAGCCGATTCTGCTGACTCTCTGATGGCAGTTAATGTATTTTGTTGCATAAGTAACCTCCATGCATACGCCCTGTCATTTTTGTCGGTGGCAACTCTGTTGCCTTTGGGCAACGGCTCCCTCCAAGAGCATACCTTTTTTTTGCAGACGAGTTAGAATACGGCGCTCCAAGTGCCGAACCATACGTGTATAATGTAACTCTTTATCACTGATAGGGTTAATAAGTATGGTGTATAACCCCATGCGATTACCACCAAGAACATCAGTGAAAACTTGGTCGCCAATGACTGCTGTTTCCTCTGGTTTTACATTAAGCAGTGCCAGTGCCCGCCGAAAAGGACGTTTAGCTGGTTTAATTGCCTTTGGTATGGCTGGCACGCCCAGCTGCTTGGCAATACCCTCTACCCGCTCTTGCAAACTGTTTGAAGCTATGCAAATGCGAAAACCAAGTTCACATGCTGCATTTACCCATGCACGCATTGCATTGGGTACTTCAATGGCATCCCAACCTAATAAGGTATTATCCAAATCGAGTATTAGTGCCGTAATACCCTTAGAATATAGTTGCTGCAAATCAATATCAAGAACCGAATTAGCCACTTGATTTGGACAGAACAATTTCAGCAAGAAGGGCCCCCAATAGTCAATATTACAGTAAGGCGGCGCAATTGGCCGCCTGTATCGCATGCTTTATTATATCACAAACTAATTCACCTTCTACCCTTGTGTACCCTCCGGTAATAACGATTCTTGCAGCTTATTTATAGCACGCTTCTCTATGCGGGAAACATACGAACGGGAAATACCTAAACAACGGGATATTTCGCGCTGTGTTTTACGTACGCCGTCTATTAAACCATAGCGCAGCTCTAATACTCTTTTTTCCCGTCGATTGAGCCGTAATAATCGATCCAACATTTTCTCTTGCTCAATTCGCAATTCAACATGTTCGCTCACGTCAATGTCGCTGGCCAAAATATCCAGCAGTGTGATTTCATTCCCCTCTTTATCAGAACCAATGGGGTCATGCAACCGCACTTCATTCCGTGTTTTTTTGGTTGAGCGCAAATACATCAGTATTTCGTTCTCTATGCAGCGAGCAGCGTACGTTGCTAACCGTGTTTGTTTGTGCCGATTGTACGTGTTAATCGCTTTTATTAAACCGATTGTGCCAATAGATATCAAGTCATCGATATCTTCGCCGGTGTTATCGAATTTCTTCACAATGTGAGCTACCAGACGTAAGTTCCTCTCCACTAGTATGTTACGGGATCGTTCGTCCCCTTTCTCCATGGCCTCAAGATGCTGCGCTTCTTCTTCTGCTTTCAACGGAATGGGAAATACACTGCTGTTGGTGACATAAGATACCAAAAAAGTTAACCCATGCAAAAGCGCTGTCAATACAGCTCCCAGCAGCGATAACAAAGCGTCACCTCCTTATTGGGCACCGTCAATACACAACACATACAATGTGTATGCCAGGTGCAAGAAGGTTGTGCGCGTCCCGTTTGTTACTGCTGTTCTTTTAGATAACGACGCGCCTCTAGATGCTCTTGATACGTGGAAGAGAAGATGTGAGTGCCATCGCCGCGAGCCACAAAATATAGGTAATTTGTAGCGGCTGGGTGCAATACCGCCAGAATTGCTTCTTTTCCTGGACTAGCAATTGGTCCGGGCGGCAATCCGGGGTATTTGTAAGTGTTGAAAGGTGAATCAATGGCAATATCTTGTAAGGATAGATAGGTTGGTGGATTCTCCATTACATACTTTACACTTGGATCTGCTTGTAGGGGCATGCCTAACCGCAGGCGTTTCAAAAATACGGCGGCAATAAGCGGTCTTTCTTCAGCCACTTGTGCCTCTTTTTCTACCAACGAAGCCAACGTGAGTAGCTTATGGAAATCAAAACCAGCAGGTAACCCCGCTTCTTCTACCAGCGGCCAAGCTACTTGCTGCATGCGTAGAAGCATCATGCGTAAAATGGTGTGCACTGGTGTACCTGGTGCAATTTTATAGGTATCGGGGAATAGGTACCCTTCCAAAGTGGGCCCTGGTAGTGGATAATCTAGTTCGAGCTCCGGAAGGCTTTTAGGATCAGTCGCCATAGCCATAAAAGACTCTTTATCAACCAAATCTGCCTGGGCTAAAGCATCAGCTATTTGTTGCAGGTTGTACCCTTCCGGGATAATAATTCCTTGATTAGCCACTGATCCGTTTTTTATATGTAAAACAATGAACGGCGGCGACCAACTAGGAGGCAAGCTATAAAAGCCCGCTTGCAGCTTACCTTCCGCGCCTAGCAGCCGAGCCCACACCACAAATTGATCAGCAGAACGAATCACATTTTCCTGCTCTAGCTGACGGGCAATTGCTCGTGTACCCGCTCCAGAAGCTACTCGCACTGATATGGCCTGCGCTCCGGGACCTGCTGCCGGTAGGCATAAATACAACGCAAGCAACAAAATAATCAATGCCACCCCCGCCAGAATTATATAGCGGGGATGGCGAAATAGAGTTGACCTGAGATTGGTGCTTTTAGTCCTCAGAATCGTCCTGATCTTCTTCCATATCGGCCCAAGCGGCCGCCACACTTTCAAGTTCCTCATCGTCATCTACCAAAACTAGTTGATCCTCACCATCGACGTTTTCTATGCGAAACACCAAATACTCTACTTCTTCGAAGTCTTCATCGTCCATGTCTTCATCGTAGTCTTCTTCTTCTTCATCCATGATGAAGCCTTCCTCCGGTAATAAAATAAAGTAGCTTTGATCGCCCACCACTACCAACTGCTCTACAGTGAAGTGATGCTCCTGACCCTCTTCATCCAGCAAAGTGATCATGTCATTTTCGTGTTCCGTCATTTGTGCCACCTCTTTCGTCAAGTGGGTGTTCTCTACGTTGCATCAGTGACCGCTGCTTATCCAGATAACCCTGCAAAATTAGGGCGGCAGCTAGCTGGTCTACTTTTTGTCGCCGTTTTTTACGGCTAATATCTGCTGATAGCAAAACAGCTTCGGCCATTGTGGTAGAATACCTTTCGTCCATATAATAAACAGGCAACCCGGAAATCTGTTGTAATTGTGTGGCAAAAGCCCGTACTTTCTCCGCCTCCGGCCCTTCGCAACCGCTAGTGCGTAACGGTAAGCCTACTACAAAACCCCCAGCATGTTCGTTTTTGGCTGTGTGTACCAACGATTCAATATCGGCTTGCAGTGATGAACGTTGCAACACACCGCGCGCCTGAGCAGTTAAACCTAGTTCGTCACTGACGGCTATACCAATACGGCGTTCACCCACATCAAGACCGACTAACCTAACACTACTACTATCCATCATTCCCGAAAAGCCTCCGCTGTGTGCACAGTATGTACCGGATCAGCTATAATTACCTTGATCCATGATTTCCATCGCGGTAGACGCTTGCTATCGCTTCCGCTTACATCTAGGTTGACAGGTATGCCTTTTTTATGTAGCACCTCACCTGCTTCCAACGGTGTGCGACCAACAATTGTATCGAGCACCGTAGCTACATCAATGTGTGGGCCAACCGGATAGCGCAAAGCCACCTTCATATAGTCTTCCTGCACTAATACGTCTGTAATGTACTCTAACCGTGGTGCGCCAATTAATTCTGTATCGGTTGGTAGGGTGCGACGAGCGTTATCTAAAGCTGCATTAAGCACCTGTGTCAATAATATATACTCCCCTTGAGCTTCAGCGCTGGCACTCGCTATAACAGCAGCAGCCTCCGCCCCGGATGCTGGTGATACTGTCACTTTTTCATGATCAAACATTACCGAAGAAAGAATGAGGAGCGCATCATCTCCTGCCTTGGCGCTTAAACTAACTTTACAAGCATCTTGCAGGGCTTGTAAAACTTGTTTCTGCGCTAGGCTAACATCGTTAGCGGTTACCACAGCGCGCATTTGGTCTGCTCCATTGCGCGTCGGTTCCGGATTTGTTACTCGCAAACTTGTAGGTCCTTGGGGTAAACGCAGAATACGCCCGGCGGCAACATTGCCCATGCTACCTAACGATAAAGCTTGTACAGATACTTCAGCTTGCCCAGTTTTTGTACCCACAGGAACTTGCATAAAGTATTCTATAGTAACCGGCGGTACCTGTATAGCTTTGGTTGTAGAAAAAGTGGTGCCACCATCAGTAGCTACAAGAGTACCTTTTGGCACCGATATCTCCTTTTGGGTTTCGTTAAAAAATATCACTGTTCCGATAGCCGGTGAAATACCTACTGAGCGTTGACCACTGGAACTCACTTGGCTAGTAGCTGTCACATTGGCGGCAACAGGATGACGAGTCATGGCCTGCATGGGTAATTGAACTTCGCTTTCTACATATTGAAGATTAGGCGTAATTGTGACAATTACTCGGGAACTATAAGCAAACGCTAGTAAAATGAGAGCGCCTATGGCAATGGCAGCTGTGGCCAGGCGTTGCTGCATTAAGAGCCGGTGACGATCAGTTCGAACTCTGCTAATGGATGCCGATGACAACTTGGTAATGGGTAAGGGTTCGGTAACATCTCCTGCCGTGGCTAAACCCTCTGGTTGCCAGACCAAATTGATATCACAGTAAACGGGAATGTCAAAATAGCTGGCTAAACGAATAACAGCAGCATCCTGAGTTACTAAAGCCAGCTCTTTTTGCCCCTCCCGAGCATAAACCAACAACAACCGCAAATTCAAATCGTTACGGAACAAAGTAGGATCTGGTGGTAGCACCACCGCCACCCGTTTACCAGCAGCATTTTTAACCCCTGGCAATATACTGGCGATCTCTTCCCCCGGGTCTACATGGTAAAAACTGCGGTCAACTCCCATGCTTGCCCTCCTTTCGCACAGAAGCATAACCCGATAGTACCATACCTTGCGCGGCTAATGCTTTTAAGACCACAAAAAGCGGACCCTGTAGCAGCCCCTCATTATCAATAGGTTGGTTAATGGTAGCAGCATCGAGTATACGCAAGTCATATCCTGGTGGCTGTAAAACTTCTGCGCCAGGCAAACAACTACCTCCACCACATAAAAACAGGCGTGGCAAAACAGCCTGATGCCCTTTCAAGTCGTGGAATGCTAAAGTTAAAGCGGCGGCTAACACTTGCCAAACCGTGTTAATAGCACGTTGTACAGGCGCTACAACACTTCTTTCAAGGGCACCAGCTGCATAATCGAGTTTAACCTCTTCGGCCTCAACCAAATCGCAACGGAGTTCCAGTGCTATTTGCCTGGTAAAGGTGTACCCTCCTACCCCAATTACCCGTGCCCCGGCCATCCCCTGTTGATCGGCTAATACCACATTTGAGCTACCCGCCCCAATATCAATAATAACCGCTCCTGGCTCGTATAACTCCATTGGCAATACACGGGCCGCCAAAGCAACATGAGTGGCTGCTAAATTAGCGTCTGGCCAACCCGCACTGGCTATTGCACCACGTAGCCCATTACAATAAGCGGACGGTGCATATGAGCGTAACACCGTCACACAAAGGTGACGACCACAAAAATGTGCCGGATCGTTTACCCGGCAGCCATCTAGCGAAATGCTGGTTAGGACTTCATCTATTAATTCCAACCTAAAATAGGGTAAACCAGTTCGTTGTGTCAGCAAGGTAGCTGCTTGTTGCTGGGTGCGAGAGGCAGTGGTAGCGGCTAATTTTGCTACTTCAGCAGAAGATAACGGGCGTTCGGGATGACGGCGCGTCATCTCGACAGTTACAAGAACGCATTGCACCAAATCACCGCAGGCGCCAGCCATGCATGGCCAACCTGCATCGGGTGATACACCCGCTTGCATAGCTGCCTGACGTATTACACCAGCCACCGCATTAATATTGCTCACAGCACCGGCAACCATGTTGCCAATCTGCTGCTCCACTTTGCCACAACCAATTATATTACCATCTTGCACAGCGGCGGCTTTCACCCACTGCGTGCCTATATCTAAAGCTAAAAAAGGCGCGCTAGCCCCTGCCAAGCTCGCTTTATGCAAATTGGGCTTATCGCTCGCCATTTGCGCAGCGCTCCTATAAGCTAATTACTAGTACCAAACTCAGCCAAGTAAGTGCGAACTAGCTCCTCCAGCAATTCGTTTCGTTCAATCTCCCGAATGAGTTGACGGGCTTGCTTGTGAGTTGTGATGTAGGTAGGATCGCCAGAAAGGAGATACCCAACAATTTGGCTAGCAGGATCGTACCCTTTTTCCCTTAATGCTGCGTACACTTTGCGTAATACAGTGCCAGCTTGGTTAATATCATTATCCAAGCGAAATGACATAGTATGGTCAGTCTGTGACCCCACTTCGCCACCCCCTTCGCAGATACCACCGTAATTCTGTTGATAACAAATGTTTCCTCCCCAATGAGTTAACGACTATTGACAGTCTGCCTTTCCAACTGTTCCACAAATACTTGGCTAAACTTAACCATCACTTCGTTTATACCACTGGGGTCTTTCCCACCCGCTTGTGCCATTTGTGGTTTACCACCACCACTGCCATATACGGCTCGTATAATTTTAGCAGCGTCAATACCACGGTCGACAGCTTCCGGTGAGGCCGTCACCAGCAAATGCACCTTACCATCTGCTACACCAGCTATGGCAAATGCATATGCTCCCAACTGTTCTTTTAATTTATCAGCGAGGCTAAGTAACCCCGCACGATCTAGGTCGTCAACCGCAGCGGCAAGAATTTTGATGCCATTAACCTCTTGAACCTCGGCAAGTAGGTCATCTATTTGTGTACCAGCTAGACGAGCTTTTAGCGTCTCTATTTCCCGTTCATACTGCTTTAACTGGGCTTGCAGTTTCTCTATTTGGACGAGTATCTCTTTCGGAGTAACCTGCAGACGCATAGCCGCATCAGCTAGTGTTTCTGTTTCATTTTTAATATGATCCCAAGCACGCTGCCCGGTAAGGGCTTCAATTCGACGTACCCCTGAAGCAATGCTACCTTCACTCACAATGCGGAAAAGACCAATCTCACCTGTGCTCTCCACATGAGTACCGCCACACAGTTCGCGACTGACATCGCCAACTGATACCATACGCACTTTGTCACCATATTTTTCGCCAAAAAGAGCCATGGCGCCAGCATTTATAGCTGCGTCATAACTTAACTCTTGGGCACTTACTGGCAAGTTCCGCCATATTATCTCATTCACACGTCGTTCAATCTCGGCAATATCAGCAGCTGAAACGGCCTCAAAATGGGTGAAATCGAAGCGAAAGCGATCGGGAGCGACCAGTGAACCAGCCTGATTTGCATGCTCACCAATCACCTCATGTAAGGCTTTGTGCAATATGTGTGTGGCCGTGTGGTTTTGTTGCGTACCTTGCCGAGCAGTTTTATCCACTAACGCTTCTACACTCTGCCCCACTTGTAAATTACCATCATATGTGCCTTTGTGTACTACTACACCCCGGTTCGCCCGAAACACCTTTTTAATATGGAAGCGGATATCGCTCCCCTTTATTTCGCCACTATCTGCTACCTGACCGCCACCCTCTGCATAAAATGGCGTCCGGCTTAGCACGATATCGGCTACTCCTTGACCATTTAGCATACCCACTTGCTCACCATGCGTTAATATAGCTAGTACCTTTGCTTCATCAACTAACCTAGAGTATCCGGTAAACTCTGTAGCAGGTAAATCGATATCTGAAATACCATCTTGCTCATCGCCCATGTAACCTTGCTCAACCCGGGCAGCACGCGCCCGTTGCCGTTGAAGCTCCATGGCGGCGGCAAAACCGGCTTTATCGACAGATAAACCGCGATCAGCAGCTATCTCCTGTGTTAGCTCCAATGGGAAACCATAAGTATCGTATAAGCGAAAAGCGTCTTCTCCGGTTATACCAACCTTTTTATGTTCAGCCGCTTGCATCACTTTTTCTAATATAGCCATGCCCTGATCTAGTGTTTCTTGAAAACGCTGCTCCTCAGTTTGCACAACTTTATGAATGTATGCAGACTTAGAAACCAGCTCTGGGTAGCCAGGCTCTAGAAGGGTTATTATTTGATCTACCACATCAGATAGAAAACTACCGTGTATACCCAGCAAACGTGCGTGCCTTACCGCTCGCCGCAATAAACGACGTAACACATAGCCACGCCCTTCGTTACCGGGTAAGATACCATCGAAAATCATTAAAATGGCACCGCGCATATGATCTGCTACAACTCGCAAACTCACATCAGCACGCTGGTCTTGCCCGTATGTGAACCCTGCCCGTTTTGCTATAAAATCTACCACCGGATAGATAGAATCGATTTCAAAAATGCTCTTTTTATTTTGCAACAGAGCCGCAATCCGTTCCAACCCCATGCCGGTATCAATACCCGGATGCTCCAAGGGGTGTAACTGCCCTTCTTCATCTTGATGATACTGAACGAACACTAAGTTCCATATTTCCATAAATCGTTCGCAATCACAGCCTGGTTTACAGTTAGCATCGCCGCAACCGTGCTCAGGCCCTCTATCAATGTGAATCTCAGAACAAGGCCCACAAGGCCCCACACCAATACCCCAAAAGTTATCCTCTTTACCTAAGCGGACAATACGTTCTTTAGGAACCCCTACTTCTTCGTGCCATATGCGAAAAGCATCGTCGTCATCTAGGTAAATGGTTATCCATAAGTGCTGTGGATCTACCTCTAGCACTTTCGTGACATATTCCCAAGCCCAGTTGATTGCTTCCTGCTTAAAGTAGTCTCCAAACGAAAAATTACCGAGCATCTCAAAGAAGGTGCCATGGCGATCTGTAATGCCCACATTTTCTATGTCGGCTGTACGTAGGCAACGCTGGCATGTAGTAATGCGCCGTGTAGGTGGTTCTTCTCTACCAAGAAAATACGGTTTAAAAGGTACCATGCCTGCAGCGGTGAGCAGCAGCGTTGGATCGTTGTGCGGCACTAATGAAGCACTCGGCAAGCACCGATGCTCTTTATTTTGAAAAAAGTGAAGGAATGACTGGCGGAGCTGGTCCACTGTCATGTATCGCATAGTCTTTGCCTCCCAGGGGCACTTTTACATACATTTCTTATCATACCAAGATCAACCAATAACAGTCAACGCGACCAGTTAGAACTGATTAACTTATCCAATCCATAGTTGGCCAAAACTTTTATAGCTGCTGTTAATGGCACTGCTACCAGCATTCCCCAGATACCAAGCAACTTCCCGCCAGCTAGAATAGCGAATATCACGGTTAGCGGATGCAACCCCACATGCCCGCCCACAATTCGCGGTTGCAACACCATGCTTTCTATTTGATTTGCTGCAACAAAAGCCACTATTACCCATAGCGCTGTAACCGGAGACTTAAGCAAAGCCAGCGCTACAGCTGGTATTGCTCCGATAATCGGTCCAAAGTAGGGAATAATATCAAGCAAACCAGCAAAGGCACCTATTAAAAGTGCGTAATCTACCCGCAACAACAACAAAGCAAGGCCAATAAACGATCCAACAAAAATAGAAACAATAATTTGGCCACGTAAAAACCCCGCTATCACCCGATTAACTTCGCGCAAAACATCTTGTACATCGTGCCGTTTATCGTGAGGAACTAATGATAACAATGTGGTGCGGATTAACTCTTGATCGCGCAGGAGGTAATACGCTAGAAAAGGAGCAAGAACCAGGTTAAAGGCGCGAGGAAACAAGCCTAGCAAAGAATCCAGAACCCGGGCTGATAAATTTTCTAGTATCATCTCACCCCGATGTATAGAGACAGTAATGACCTCTTTAAGTAATTCACTACCAGGTAAGCGGACCAGGTTATTCACCCAATTTAGGGTGGATCGCTCTATTTGTTGAGCCATTAGTGGCAAATTCAACAACACCGCATTTAGCTCTCGCGTCCATGCGGGGATTAGTCCGTAAATGGTTAAAACCGCCGCAACAACAAATACGGTATAGACTAAAATAATGGCGAGTGAACGTGGAATTTCTCGCCGTTCAAATGCATTTACCAGTGGGTTAGCTAGGTATGCAAGAGCAGCTGCAAGCAAAAAGGGTGTTAAGATATCTCTGACCAAAAACAGGAAAAAAACTATCGTGCCTGCAGCTGCTATTAGTAGATACAGACGTAACCGTCGTGCCATAACGCTAACGGCGGCTAAAAGCGCGCACTGTACGCATTGTAGTATCTATCATGGAACGGCCAGCCTTGGTGGCCATACTCATAGCGTAAGGCCGTACCCTTCTGCCCACGCGCCGACCTACCCTGGCAACTTGCCGCCCGCGCAGTATCCGTACCGCCCACGAACCTGCTGCTAGGCTTATCAGACCCCAAAACACCCTACCCCGCCATGTCCGAATCATCAATCCTCACCCCCTCTTGGGGTAGGTTTACCATCAGACTCGTCAATCATGTGGGCGTTGCCGCGTATAGGAGTGAATCGTTTTACCAATTGTCGGGGTAGGTGCACAGACCCCTCTAACACATCGCGAACTAACCCATCCGATATTTCAAATCCCCATACATTAACCATATCCTTGTGCATCAACACATCGCGGATACGACCTAATGTGTTATCACCAGTAGTTACCACCTGATGACCCAGCGGTGAATGCGAACTGCGTAGGCCCTTACCTAGCAGCGGTTCCCTTATTAAACATTTCTGGTTTTTTATTGTAATATTTTGGCGGCTTATACCAACAATGTCTTTTTGTCGAACAGAATACTGACGACGCAAAATGTTACCGCTCACAACTGCTAAACCCACCATTTGCCGCGCCGAATCATCTAACAGCACGTCCCACACTTCGCCTACTCTTTGACCATTAGGAGTGCAAATAGGCATACCAATAAGTTTACGAGCCCGTTCCACGCTAACGCCTCCTTGCGTTTAGCATTCCCCACCTTCCTTTTCGCCCCATACCGGTGGCTCCCCCCGGCGAATGGCCAATAACCACCGATTAATAATCTGCTCGTAACCAAGGTTGCTAGCTTGATAATACTGTGGCAAAGTGAATTGGGGCGGCGCGTAACTCTGCTTTACCCAATGCGCTGCTACACTGTGCGGATAAACGTATCCCTGACCATGGCCCAAACGCTTGGCACCGCGGCTAGAATCCTTCAAATGATTTGGCACCTCAACATCCCTGCCGCTTTCTATGTCAGCTAAAGCCTTAAAATAGGCCCCGGTAGAGTTGCTTTTAGGTGCTGTGGCCAAGTACAATGTGGCCATAGCCAAATGATACTGTCCCTCGGGTAAACCACACCATTGCAAAGCTTGAGCACAAGCAGAAACTACCACCACACCTTGCGGATCGGCCAACCCAATATCCTCTGCAGCCAGAATGAACAATCGGCGCATAATAAAGCGTGCATCTTCACCAGCGTATATCATCTTGGCTAACCAATATAATGCGGCATCCGGATCAGAGCCGCGTACACTTTTAATGAATGCGCTAATAGTGTCGTAATGCTCATCGGCAGATTTACTGTAAGTTAATGCACGCCGCTGAATAGCTGCTTCTGCTGCAGCCAGATCAATGCGGATAACACCATCTGCTGTCGGTGGCGCAGTCTCCACAGCCATTTCCAAGGCATTGAGTGCAGTGCGCGCATCGCCTTCAGAAACATTGGCCCAATGCTCAATAGCTGATTTGGTTAACTCGATTTGTTTATGGCCATATCCTCGCTCTTTATCAGTCACAGCTTGCTGTAAAATTTGCTCAATTTCTGCTGCGGTCAGCCGACGTAACTGTATAATACGGGAGCGAGAAATTAAAGGTGCGTTCACTTCAAAGAATGGGTTCTCTGTAGTGGCACCAACCAGCGTTATTAAACCATCTTCAACAGCCGGTAATAAAGCATCTTGCTGTGCGCGATTAAAGCGATGGATTTCATCGATAAAGACTATAGTGCGCTTCCCATATAAATTACGTTGCTGTGTCGCCTCTTCAATAAGACGACGTATATCTGCTACTCCGGCAGTAACGGCGTTGAGCGAGGCAAAATTACGTTGTGTATGGTTAGCAATAATATGAGCTAAAGTGGTCTTCCCGCTGCCAGGAGGGCCCCATAAAATAAGCGATAATATACGGTCATGCTCAACAGCCCGGCGTAATGGCGTGTTAGGCCCCACAACCTGCTGCTGCCCTATGAATTCATCGAGATTTCGTGGCCGCATCCGCACAGCTAGCGGTGCATTACGTTCGGCCTCAGCACGGCTAGCGCTAGCAAATAAGTCCACAGTACAGTCACCTCCTAGTTTTTCCTAAGAAATAATGCATCTATCTCATTTTAGCAGTTCTATAGCTGATCAAATTGCCATAGCTTCCTATGCATGCACATTGAAAGGAGGTCTGCATTCATGGAAATCACCTTCATGAATCTGCTTATTCTAGCACTAGCAGTGGAGATAGTAACCAACGCTGTGAAAAACTACCTAAAACCAGTGCAAAGCAAGGGCTATACCACAATTGCTGCGGCTATTCTCGGTGTGGCTTTATGCTGGGCAGGTAATGTAGGCATATTTAACGCAAATGGCATCGAGTTTATTGGCACCTACCCCATTGTTGATTATGTTGTCACTGGGTTAATTGTCTCTCGCGTAGCTGGTCTTCTCAACGGTCTCAGCAAAAAATTAGCATAATGACTTTATAACTATTAATTACGCTCACAGTAAAGGCAGGCCCAAGCTGGTACCTGCCTTTACTTTATCATATACCATTATACTTTTAACCCTGTGGCAAACATACCCTTTGAGGTAAGACCACCCGCACATTAAGCTCTTTTAACTGCGCTTCAGATACAGGTGCCGGTGCGGCCATCAATAAATCCATAGCGCTTTGCGTTTTCGGGAAGGCAATGCAATCGCGAATGGAGTCACGGCCGGACATTAGCATAATCATGCGATCCAAGCCAAAAGCCACCCCACCGTGAGGTGGTGCTCCATATTCCAGCGCTTCCAGCAAAAATCCGAACTTAGTTTGTGCCTCTTCTTCGCTCATGCTCAATGCTTTAAACATTGCTTCCTGCACATTGCGATCATTAATGCGGATGCTACCGCCGCCTAGTTCCACGCCATTAAGCACTAAATCGTAGGCTTGAGCGCGCACTTGTGCGGGATCTGTTTGCAGCAAAGGCAAATCTGCCGCGATAGGTGCTGTAAACGGGTGATGTGCAGCCGTATAACGGCGACTCTCCGTATCGTACTCAAATAGCGGCCAATCAACTACCCACACAAACTCCCAGCAGTTGGGCTTAATCAAACCCAATTTATCTGCCATATACAAGCGAAGCCGACCTAAAGCTTCAGAAACCGTGGTAAAGTCACTAGCCACAAAACAAAGCAAGTCGCCAGGCTCTGCCTGTAAAGCCGTAATAAGATCAGATATTTCCTTAGGTGAAAAGAACTTAGCTATTGATGAGCGTACCTGACCGCCTTCTTCGACGACCAGCCAGGCTAGCCCCTTGGCACCATGCTGCGCAACTATGGCGGGTAGCAGATCAATTTCCCGCCGCGGCCAGGTCCCGGCACCTTTAGCATTAATCCCCTTCACTAATTTTCCCGATGCCACAGCATCAGCGAACACTTTAAAACCACTGTCAGCTACAATATCTGTCACGTTGACAATAGGTAAATCAAAGCGTAAATCGGGTTTATCCGAACCATATCGCGTCATCGCTTCGTCGTAAGATAGACGCTTAATAGGCAATTGAACTTCTACACCGACCTCTTTAAATACATGGGCAATAAGAGACTCCATCACCCGCATAACATCGTCGCTGTTTACAAACGACATCTCTATATCTATTTGGGTGAATTCTGGTTGCCGATCGGCCCGCAAATCTTCATCGCGAAAACAGCGGACTATCTGGAAGTAACGTTCCAACCCGCCCATCATCAGTAGTTGTTTATAAATTTGCGGTGATTGTGGTAGGGCATAAAAAGCGCCAGCATGAACGCGACTAGGTACCAAATAATCGCGAGCACCTTCCGGAGTGGAACGGGTAAGCATAGGCGTTTCGATCTCTAAAAACTCTTCTTTATCCAGGTAGTCGCGTACAGCTTTCGTCACCTTATGCCGCAATATTAACGTCTCTTGCATCTGCGGACGCCGCAAATCCAAATAGCGGTGACGCAAACGTAGCGATTCATCTACTTCCTCCGCTTTATCCAGCTGAAAGGGGGGTGTTTTCGCTTCGTTCAATAAGCACATATCATTAGCATACACTTCTACTTCGCCGGTAGCTAAATTGGGGTTAGCCATGCCCGGCAAGCGCGTCCGCACCTCGCCGGCGACAGATATTACATATTCGTTGCGTAGTTTTTCCGCTGTACTAAAAATATGACCAGCCACTTCAGGGCTGAAAACCACTTGTACTACGCCCCAACGATCGCGCAAATCAACAAATATTAACCCGCCGTGGTCGCGACGCCGTAAAACCCATCCCGCTAACTTCACTTTTTGCCCTACGTGGGCCAGCCGTAACTCGCCACACGCATGAGTGCGCATGCTTTGTTCCATTCTTCGGGTCCCTTTTTTGGTAAAAGCGACCCGCCCACCTCCCATAATCACCGATTAATAAGTATATTTACTACCTGTGGCAAAGGAAGCTCCTCTTGCGTGGCTGTTTGCATATTACGCACCTGAACCACACCTTTGGCCAGCTCATCTTCGCCCACTATTACAACTGTAGATGCACCGAGGCGATTAGCAGCCTTCAACTGCGCTTTTAAGCTGCGCTGCAGATAATCTGTTTCTACGATTAACCCTGCCTGACGCAACTGATGCACCAATTTAAACGTCGGCAAGCGCGCTGCCGCTCCCAAGGAAGCAACAAACACCTGAACCTCATTGGTCCGCGATGGATTCTTATTTTGCCTGGCTAAAGCTTCTATAACTCTTTCTATACCGGAAGCAAAACCCACTCCCGGAGTAGCGGGCCCACCGCACTCCTCCACTAAACCATCGTAGCGCCCGCCCCCACATATTGAGGATTGCGCGCCTAAATCATTACTCTGTACTTCAAAAACTGTTCTCGAATAGTAGTCTAACCCACGCACAAGTCGATCGTCCAGCACAAATGGAATAGCCATCTCATTTAAATAAGTTTGCACCAGAGAAAAATGGTGCTGGCATTCGTCGCATAAAAAATCTACGCTGCGCGGGACATTCTCTATAGCTTGTTGGCATTGCGCACTCTTGCAATCCAAAATACGCAAGGGGTTTAGTTCGTACCTATTGCGGCAAGTGGAACACAACCGCGCCAAATTGGGGGTGAGATGACTTATTAAGGCCTCTCTGTATGTATGGCGACATTGTGGACAACCAATGCTGTTTAGCTTCACCAAAAAATTACCTAACCCCAACCGCCGGTATATTTCTATGGGAATGGCAATCATCTCGGCATCCAAGGCTGGATCCGCGCTACCTAACGCTTCAGCACCCAACTGATGGAACTGACGGTAACGGCCAGCTTGTGGCTTTTCATATCGAAACCCGGAAGTAAAGTAGTATAGCTTGACTGGCTGCGGCCAGGCGGCCATATTGTGCTCTAGGTAAGCGCGGACAACCGACGCTGTCCCCTCGGGGCGCAAAGTAATACTGCGGCCACCTTTATCCGTAAATGTATACATCTCCTTATTTACTACATCAGTTGCCTCGCCAATGCCGCGTACAAATAACTCCGTATGTTCAAATACGGGTGTTATTATCTCGCGATAACCGTACCGAGTAAAAACGGTACGCGCCTCTTGCTGTAACCATTGCCAACGCTCCACTTCACCAGGCAGAATGTCTGATGTGCCGCGTGGCGCACGCAACTGCATTACCTTCACCTCTCGTATGTAGAGAGGCCCGTGTTATTACGGGCCTCCCGCTAAACCCTTTATTGATTCTCAGCCTCATTCAGTTTCTTTTGTAGCTCCTCTTGCGCCTTCATCTGCTGTTCATAAGCCTTTTGTTGTTCTTCAACCATTTGCTGAATAGCTTCCATCTTTTTCTCTTCTGTCCTAGCATCAGCACTAAGTTCCAGACTCTCGAACAGCTCTTTTAACTGAGCATGCAACCTATAGTTGATGGTATCAAGCGAGGAGGCCTTACGGAATGACTCTGCAGCTTTCTCGCTATCTCCCTGCTCATTATAGACCATACCTAAAATCATGTGTAATTCAGGATCAGTCTCTCTTTTACTCACTGCGGCCTGATATTCACTCAATGCCCGCTCGGGATCGTCTAGCTTGCGGAAAACCTCTCCTAAAGCCAAGTTAAGGCATGGATTGTATGGATCCTCTTCCATAGCTTTTTGATACTCAGATATGGACTGCGATAATTGGTTATTCACCGCAAGATGGTGAGCACGTAAAGCTGGATCGTTTATAACAATTTTGGCCTCGTTATGCACCTGGGCAAACCATTCCTGATACTGATTCGCAGCCTTCTCCGCTTCTATCTGCTCTTTTAGGCCTTCTTTCGCCTTTTCGTACTCTTCGCCGGCAGCTTCCTTGCGCGCTGTCACATGAATCAGGTGATAACCATAAGCGCTTTTCACTGGTTCACTTATATCGCCAACCTTCAATGCGAAAGCAGCGTTGGCAAAATCTTCATCCATTCCTGAGCGGGCGAAGAATCCTAATTCGCCACCCTTGCTCTTAGTTGCCGTATCGGTGGAATACTTTTCTGCCATGCTAGCAAAACTCTTGCCGGCACGAATTTCAGCAAGTACGTTTTCCGCTTGCTTTTTAGCAGCATCCCAGTTTCCGCTAACAGGCGAAATCAAAATGTGGCTAGCTTCTACCTGCTCGTACGCCTTTACTAGATCCTCTTCAGTTAACTCAACTTTTGATTTCATATCACGCAGCTTGTTGACGCTCATTTCCTCTTTTATAAGCTGCTTCAACTTAGCCTCAGTTAAGCCGTTTTGTTCCAACACGCTCTTGAATTCGCTGTCAGAGGGATAGTTTTGTTTGATGGTAGAGAGTTGCTCGTTAATCTCCTTGTTGGAAACCTTGATGCGAGCTTTACGTGTCTGTTGAACTAGCAGCTTCTGACCTATGAGTTGCTGCAGTGCCCCGTATTTGATTTCTTCAACATAAGAAATTGGGATTTCACCATACATTTGTTGTAAATAGTTCGCTGTACTAATGTATGCTTCTTCGTATTCACTTGCTTTAATAGATACTCCGTTCACCTTGGCAATAACAGTGCGCGCTCGCTTGCTGCCACCGCCAAAGCCACCTCCAAGCCACAAAAGAGAAGCGGCAAAAGCTACAACGATAACTATCATAATCACTCTCATTAGCCGCTTATTACGAAACGCTTGGAACACCATGCGGTAGTGCCTCCTTAATATTCATAAGTATAATTGACACAAAAAAAGCTTGTCCCGATGGAACCACCCGGCAGACAAGTCCTGCAGCAATTGACGTGTCATTGATTATTGTAAATGACGCTGGGAACAGGTGTCAATGAAATGACCTAATGCTACCACCTTTTCCGTTACCAGCTTTACCTCAAAATAGATTATCCGCCTGGTTTATCCTCTTCACCGTCCCTTTAGCCCCTTTTTACGCCTATGTATCAAGCAAAACCGTGACTGGGCCATCATTTACCAGGCTAATTTGCATATGCTCACCAAAAATACCCGTAGCGACCGAAACACCCTTATCGCGTATGGCTGCCGCAGCAAGTTCGTATAATTCATTTGCTAATTGTGGAGCAGCCGCGGCTGTAAAACTAGGGCGGCGCCCACGCCGACAATCTGCATACAAGGTAAATTGAGAAACTAACATTACCTCACCGACTACATCAAGCACCGAAAGGTTCATTTTACCGGCAGAATCGGCAAACAATCGCAGGTTAACAAGTTTGTTTACCATGTAGTCAACATCGGCTTCTGTGTCGTCGGCTGCCACTGCCATTAGTACGAGCAACCCCGGTCCAATGTGACTATGTAGTTCATTAGCCACTCTCACACTGGCTTGCGTTACCCGTTGTATTACTATGCGCATTGTGCCGACACCTTTCTTAGTTTACACCATTTCAACTAGGTTGAGCGCGACGCACATGCAATACACCATTCACCTGACGAATCCTTTGCATGACCGTTTGCATTTGCGATATATCATCAATATCAACAACCAAATGCACTATTGCTATGTGCCCTTTCACAGTGCGCGCCTGCACCGACGATATGTTTATGCGCCCTTCTGAAACTGTTGTCATCACATTTGTCAGCAAATTTACACGATCCAACGCTTCAATTTCTATTTCTACCGGGAATAGGCCACATTCATTTGTATCCCACTCTACTTCGATCTGCCGATCTGGTTCTTTTTGCAAATCCAAAGCATTAGGGCAATCGGCTCGGTGAATAGAAACGCCTCTTCCCCGAGTAATGTAACCGAGAATATGATCCCCTGGCACAGGGCTACAACAACGAGCAATGCGCACCAGCATATCTTCTTCGCCATGCACCAAAATGCCGCGTTGAGGGCGTGTTTTTCTTGTTTTCTGCCGCTCTTTCAAACGCAGCTGTGCCCGCAGTTGCTCATAAAATGACCGTCCTAACAAGCCCACCAACAACTGAGATAAAGTGACTGCACCAAAACCCAACCCAGAAAACATATCGTCAATGTTATCAAAACGATAACGATGGCAAGTCTCTTGCACCCGCTCCGAGCGAAGTACCTCTTTGGGTTCACAGCCAAATTTACGTAGCTCTTTTTCCAACATCTCTTTGCCGCGTTCGATAGCCTCTTCCCGCCGTTGCTCTTTAATAAAAGATCGGATCTTACTGCGTGCCTTCGATGTTTTTACGAATGTTAGCCAATCTTGCCGCGGCGCTGTTACTTTACTAGTAAGGATCTCTACAAACTCACCATTAGCTAACTGATGATCTAACGGAACAATGCGACCATTCACCTTCGCGCCAATGCAGCGCATACCTACATCGGTATGCACACTGAAGGCAAAATCAACTGGCGTAGATCCTGCTGGCAGGTTTTTTACATCACCTTTAGGAGTAAATACGAACACTTCATCTTCAAACAAATCTATTTTCAAGGTCTCCAGAATGTCTTCCGGATCCTTCACTTCACGCAACCACTCCATAAGCTGTCGCAACCAGGCTACTTTTTCCTCAAATTTCTTCTCAGCATGCCCCTCCTTATAAAGCCAGTGAGCGGCAATGCCCCGTTCAGCGATGCGATGCATTTCTATTGTACGAATTTGAATTTCAACCGGTTCGCCACCGGGTCCAATAATAGTGGTGTGTAACGATTGATAGAGATTAGATTTGGGCATAGCGATATAATCTTTAAACCGACCGGGCACTGGTTTCCATAAACTGTGTACCAAGCCGAGCGCTCCGTAGCAGTCTTTCACGGTTTTAGTGATAATCCGCACTGCCATTAGGTCGTATATCTCAGATAAATCGCATTTGCGATTTTGCATCTTCTGATAAATGCTGTATAAATTTTTCGGTCGCCCTTGTATATCCACAAAATCTACATCGACATCGCCTAGACGCGTACGTAAGGTGCGCATCACTTCTTCTATTTCAACTTCCCGTTCTTTGCGTTTGCTCGATATACGGGTAGCTAGATCGCGAAACGCCTCTGGTTCCAAATAACGAAAAGCCTGGTCTTCCATCTCCCACTTGATACTCCACATGCCAAGTCGGTGGGTTAACGGCGTGTATATTTCCAAAGTTTCGCGGGCTATTTTTTTCTGGCGTTCGCTAGTCAATGCTTCGAGTGTACGCAAGTTATGCAAACGATCAGCCAGTTTAATTAAGACTACCCGAAGATCCTCAGCCATAGATAAGAACATTTTGCGCAATGACTGAGCTTGGTGCTCCTCTTTAGTTTGAAAGGGTATCCGTGATAGTTTGGTCACGCCATCGACCAAACGTGTTATTTCGCTGCCAAACTCCGCCTCCATTGATTCTCGCGTAACACTGGTATCTTCTATGACATCGTGAAGCAAGCCAGCGGCCATAGTGACTGGATCAAGCTCCAACTCGGCAAGAATGCAAGCTACCTGATACGGATGATTCAAAAAGGCTTCGCCCGAATCGCGCTTTTGACCTATATGAGCTGTGCGGGCGAAGAAGAAGGCCTTGGTAACAAGGGAAAGATCGGCATCTGGCTGATAACGGCGCACCTTATCCACTAACGCCTGCAAATCTGCGTTATCGTCCTGCCGCTGTGGGCTGGTAGCAATGTGGTAAGTCACACCTAATTCACCCCTATGGGCACTCACATTACCCCTACTCTTCGTAGGAGACCAAAGATAGAATGTCGTGATCGCCCAGGTGCTGCCGCCCATTAAGAAATGCTAATTCCACAAGAAATGCAAAACCAGCTACTGTACCGCCAAGTTGCTCCACCAAGCGGGCGGCTGCTGAAATAGTACCACCGGTGGCCAACAAATCATCAACCAGTAAAACGCGCTTGCCTGGTTCTATGGCGTCCTTATGAATTTCCAATGCATCTGTGCCATACTCCAGATCATATTCGATGCGTAACTTATCAGCAGGTAACTTGCCTGGTTTGCGAACCAATACAAAACCGAGACCCAGTTCGTAGGCAATAGGCGCACCAAAGATAAAACCGCGTGATTCCACACCTACTACTACATCAATATTCTTGTTGGCATAATGCTCCGCCATTTTCTGTACCACATAGCGCAATGCCTGCGGATCCTTCAATACTGTGGTAATATCAATAAAATTGACGCCTGCTTTAGGAAAATCAGGCACCTGCCGCATTAATTGCTTTAGGTTCACGTCGCTTCCTCCCGCCCAGCTAGTGCCAGTGCATGCGCTGGTATACCCGAAGATGCCAAATGCCAAATGGCCGAACAATTAAGATCGGGAACCAGAATTGCCTCTGCTTGCTTCCGTTTAGTTATGCAATCATTATAGCTTAGGGATTCTGCCAAGTCCAGCTTAAGGCCTGGGTGCGGCAGAAGGTGCCACCCTTTTGTTTCCTGGGCTAGCTGTAGCTGCTGCAACACCTGCATCGCCAGGCGTGCCCCGGTAATGCTAAGTTTACACGCCGTGGCTACCTGCGGCAAAGAAACACCAGCCTGCTCAACTCCCGCCTTTTGCATATAACGGTAAACACGCACCATTTCCGCCCGCCTGGGCCAATCACGGGCTATTAACTGCCTAGCCCACTGCAGCTCTTTTTGGCCATACAACACATGTACTTCCGCTATGGTGGTAAGGCTTTCAACTAATGCTAACCAACTACTACCCACTGGTGGTGCACATAATACCAACGCAACTGGACTGACAAACGATGCAGGTGTGTAATGGGTATCACACTCTGGCCAACACATACATAAACGGTTAGCATCGCCACCCGCTAGTTCTACTTGCTGCACCAATTTATTTGCAGCCGCAGCTTCTGTTGTCCATATCAAAGGTACGAGACCACGCTGTAATATCGATAATATGTAATCAGCACTGGTGGTCATATATCCCCTAGCATCAATACAGCTAACATTGCTAACCTCATCTAAGGCGGCGGCTACCTCTTCGGTAACTGTGGTCGATCGTATATCTTGTAAATGTAATTGTAGATCCTGATAACCGTTCCATTCATTACACCGTAGCTGATAGGCTATATCTATTTGATCAGTCGCCTTGGGCGCAAGCGCTGCCATGCGAAAACCTATCGAACTAATGCGACGGCGCCCATGAGGAAGCACCAGACGCAAATGATTTTGTTCTTGCCCAACTAACCGCACCTCACAAGGTTGCACGTTAAACGAAGCAAACACTGGTTGCGGATTACCATAACCAAACGGTCCCAAACGATTTAACTCGGCCAATAGATCCATGTTTAGCTGTGCCAAATCATCCACACAACAATCAATATCAATTTGGCGAGAAACTGGCTTGTCGGCCAATTGCTTCTCGGCTGCAGCAGATAAACGTGTTTGTAACTCAGGAATATCAGCCACGTTAATGGTCATGCCTGCAGCCATAGCATGGCCTCCATAACGCACCAGAATATCGGCACAATCTTGCAAAGCGTCAATCATGTTAAAACCGGATACACTGCGTCCAGAACCAGTAGCAGCCTCTCCTTCTTGAGCGAGCACAATTGCGGGCCGGGCGTACATATCTACTAGTCGCGATGCAACAATACCCACCACACCCTGATGCCAACCCTCTTTGGCCACAACTATTACTGGCGCATCCTCCATGGCCTCCACCATTTGCCGGGCTTCGCTCAGCACCTGTTTCTCTACTGATTGACGTTGACGGTTGGCACTATCGAGCTCTTCTGCAGCAGGATATGCATCAGCCAAATTATCGCTAAGCAACATCTCCACACCAATAGCAGCATCTGCTATGCGTCCAGCGGCGTTCAGGCGCGGTGCCATTTGAAAACCAATATGGTACGAGTCTATCCGGCCCGATGGAGTACCGGCCACCTGAGCCAAAGCCGCTAGGCCCGGTAGCGGATCATTATTCAACTTTTGCATACCCAATCCAACTAAGTAACGGTTTTCATCTTGCAACGGTACTATATCAGCTACAGTACCTACCGCCACTAAATCCAGCAAATCGCTCATGTCATGGGGCGCACCCATCTTCTCATTTAACGCTCTCATTAACTTATAGGCTACTCCCACTCCAGCCAATTGCGACCACGGGTAGGTAGCCCTCGCCAATTTAGGATTAATTAAAGCTAACGGTTGCGCCATATTTGCTTCAGGTTCATGGTGATCGGTCACAATGCAATCCATGCCTGCAGCCTTAGCTAAAGCTACCTCGCTGAGCGAATTGGTACCGCAATCTACAGTGATCATCAGAGTATAGCCAGCATCACTTAGATCTTGCACTGCCTGCGAGTTCAGTCCATAACCTTCTTCGAGGCGATGCGGAATATAATAACTAGCGCATAACCCTAGGCGGCGCAGTGCTAAAATAACCAGTGCAGTAGCACACTGACCATCAGCATCAAAATCGCCGTATACCACTAAGCGCTCTTGTTTTTGACATGCGGTGACCAAGCGATCTACAGCGAGATCTACATCGGGTAGTAGCCATGGAGAATGGGCTATGTCATGCTCCAGACCATATAAGCGGCTGGCTGCATCAGCATTGACACCGCCGCGAGCGGCCAACACTTGAGCCGTCAGAAAACTCACACCAAGAACATCGCTGATAACTTGAGCAGCCGCCCGGTTTGGCGTGGGTATATTCCAAATTTGTTTATGGGCATCAGAAATAGGCAAAGCTTGCCCTCCTGCAAATCCGCAGCCGGCAACCAACTACATAAATGTTGGAGACCATAGTAAGCTTTTCGCTTCTCTTTACGAGAGTACTTGCGAAACTCCGCCGCGGCTCATTTTTACCTCGACATTATCGGCCAACCGCACTGTGAGAACATCTTCGCGCATAGCCACAATTTCACCGTGCAAACCGCCGGCGGTAATGATTTTATCGCCCCGTTTGAGGTTGTTAAGCATATCGTTGCGCTTTTTTTGCTGATTTTGCTGCGGCCTAATAAGCAAAAAATAAAAAAAGGCCAACACAATCGCGAAAGTTAAAAGTTGAGCAGTTAGCAAACTCGCCGGTGAAGTGGTTGCAGTTGTCTCTGCAGCTGTTAAGAGCATCACAGATATGGAACCTCCCTACGTTTATTAACTTTATATCGTCAGGTTCTACACGTTCCAGAAGCATTCCTTTCTCCCTGGTACCGCTGGAAAAACTCCGTTTGATATTGCATAAAGCTTCCCGTACGCAAACTATCCCGAATACGAGCCATCAGGGTTAAGATAAAATGCAGATTGTGGGTAGTAGTTAACCGCATACCCAGAATCTCCCCCGCTTTAAACAGATGCCTAATATACGCCCGAGTATAATTACGGCAAACCGGGCAAGTGCACTCTGAATCCATAGGGGTGAAATCACGAGCATATGCTGCATTACGTATTGTTAGCGGGCCATCAGTGGTTAGCACCTGACCGTGCCTCGCCAAACGGGTAGGCAACACGCAATCAAACATATCTATACCCCGGGCTACGCCGTTAAAAAGGTCTTCCGGTGCTCCTACTCCCATTAAATAACGTGGTTTTGCTGAAGGTAGATACGGCTGTAACCAGGTTAGCACCTGATACATAATATCCTTAGGTTCGCCCACGCTTAACCCGCCTATAGCTATTCCCGGAAAATCGAGAGCGGCAATTTCCTCGGCGTGTTGCTGGCGCAACTCACGGTAAACACCACCCTGAACAATAGGAAACAACACCTGATCCTGGCGTCGAGATGCTTCTCTACAGCGAATTGCCCAGCGAGTAGTGCGGGCCATAGAATCAGCTGCATATTGAGGTGTGCATGGGTAGGGTGGGCATTCATCCAAAACCATAGCAATATCGGACCCTAGGGCTTCTTGCACTGCTACCACCTTCTCCGGAGTGAGAAAATGGCGCGAACCATCTAAATGGGAGCGGAACTCCACCCCTTCTTCGCTGATGCTTCGCAGTTTGGCCAGACTAAACACCTGGTAGCCACCGCTATCGGTGAGAATGGGCCCCTCCCAATTCATGAAGGTGTGCAGCCCTCCCGCTTGCTGAATAAGTTCTGCTCCGGGGCGTAGATATAAATGGTAGGTGTTACTCAAAATGATTTTAGCACCGAGAGCGTGTAATTCATCTGGCGTCATCGTCTTAACGCTGGCCTGAGTTCCTACTGGCATAAATGCGGGTGTTTCCACTACACCATGTGGTGTACGCAACACACCTAGACGGCCAGCACATTCAGGACTAGATGATACTACCTTAAACTCAAACACGCCCAAAAAACGACTCCTCAAAAAGATATTTGCACTACATCGGAAGGCTTAGCTAATTCATTTCTAGTTTACCATCTGTTATCCCTACCTTGTTATCTTCGTATACCTTGTGGTTACTTGTACAGAAAAGTTATAATAGTTATTGATAGGAGGGAAAAATATGCTAGCCATTGAGTTGGAGAACCTTCGTAAAGAGTACCGTAACAAGCGCGGTATCCACGGCCTAACGTTTCAAGTGAAACAAGGCGAAATCTTCGGTTTCCTGGGCCCCAACGGTGCTGGTAAAAGTACAACCATTCGTACACTCCTAGGGTTATTAACTCCCGACGCTGGTAAAGCATGCATTATGGGCCACGATATTGTTACCGACAATATGGCTGTATGCAAGATCACTGGTTACTTACCTGGAGAAAATGCGTTATACAATTACCTAAGTGGAGAAGACAACCTACGCTTCTCTTTGTATGTGCGCGGACGGCCAGATTGCTTAGCCCGCGGCAGGCAAATTGCTGATAGTCTTGGCGTTGACCTACGAGCAAAACTACGTCATTTATCGCACGGCCAGCGGCAAAAGGTAGCCATAGTTGTAGCCTTGGCTCATGATCCGGACGTATTAATCCTAGATGAACCAACTAGCGGGTTAGACCCCTTAGTACAGGAGACTTTTTTCGATCTAATACGAGCCGAACAAGCGGCAGGTAAAACAGTTTTTATGAGTTCTCACATTCTTTCAGAAGTGGAAGCCCTCTGTGGTCGGGTAGCTATTATCCGCCAGGGTAACTTGGTTGAAGTGAACGAGGTTGAAGCCTTGCGGCGTAACAAAGTGAAAAGAGTCACTCTCATTTACAACCAAACGCCACCCGATGTAACTGCTTGGCCTGGCGTCAGTGAATTATCGGTAGAAACAGGACATGTTCGCTTTGCTTATCAAGGCGATGTAAAAATATTATTGCAGCACTTGGCCGAGCAGGATATAGCTGACGTGGCAATTACCGATCCATCGTTAGAAGAAGTGTTTCGCACCTTCTATCGCGAACAAGAGCAGGTGGTGAACTAAAATGCGCAGCACATTTGCCCTCGTTAAGCAGCATCTTGTTGAACAGCGTTTGTCAACTGTGATTTGGATGGTTGTCCTTAGCCTCCTAAGTTACATGGTTGTGACTATGGCACCTGCAATTACATCCGATAACTTCTTGTTCGAATTGATAAAAAATACACCGGAGCATTTGTCCAGGTTATACGGCAACTTATTCGCTTATAAATACCCGGTCGATGCCTTTCTCCAATTTAAATGGATGTTGTTTATACCTATTTTAACCACCATTTTTGGCATTTTAGCGGCCATGGGAGCTGTAGCCCGCGATATTGACAATCATACTGCTGATTTCGCCCTCACCTTACCAATTACACGTTATCATCTGCTCTTAGCACGATTTCTCGCCATAGCCATTAGCATGGCTATGCTATATTTTGTCTCCTACATTATGCTTTGGCTGGGTTTACGCATTCTTGATACCCCTGCATCGCTGATGAATTATGCCTACTTTTACACGGGAATGTTCTTTATTACCCTAACACTAGCCGCTTTCACCCTATGGTTGAGCGTTTTTGTTGATGAATATGCGAAAGCTGTCCGCTTGGGGCTAGTGATTGGTGTTTCTTTTTGGGCTTTTTCATTGATCAACCGCATTGCCGGGGGCCCACTTTACCTCAGCAGACTATCTCTTTTTGGGTGGGTCGAAACTGAACCGGTAATTGGTCGTGGCATATTTCCCTGGGGTGCTGTGTTTGTTGGTCTAGCATTAACCGCTGGCTTTTTATTGTTAGCTGTTATCAGTTTCAAACGGAAGCAAATTTCATAAAAACTACTAGGTGGTGAACGATGATGTTACTGTTTACCTACCGCTGGCGCGCAGAAGGTAAAAGCCTGATCAACTGGCTAATAACTGTAAGCCTAGTGACTTGTGGTGCTTTCATGCTGTTTGTATCATTTATAAACGTAGATGAGATCGCACAATTATTTGGCGAATGGTTGGCTAAAGCCCCTCCTGCATTGCGTAATTTAATGGGTGGTCAGTTGGTTGTTGCTGAACCGGCTGCTTTTGTAAGCCAAATAATCCTGCAAACCATATTGCCTGGGTTAATTTTGGTGTATGTATGTTTATCAGTAGCTGCAATTTACACCCGCGATGCCAACGAGGGTAATTTGGAATTTCTCTTATCTTTACCGATAAAACGCTATCGCGTTTTGGCTGGCCGTTTGTTAGTATTCCTTGTCAGCTTAGCCTTATTGCATGTGGCCATTTTCGCCAGCGCCAATTTGGGTTTATTTATTTGTGGTAAGTCAGCGAATGCCGCCCGCATTGCCCTTATTCTACTAAACCAATATTTGCTCTTTGTTTGCATAGGCGGGTTGGCGTTTTTGATAAGCTTGGCTTCAAAAGACTATAGCAAAATATTGCTAATCACTTTGGCCTGCTTTTTTGGCCTATATAGCATGAATGTATTTATGGATACCAACCAGGACTTCGCTTCTGTTATAAACCCTTTCTACTATTACAATGCCACTGAAATTTACTCCACGGGGTTAGTACCCTGGCGGAACTTTTTGGTGTTAACTGCATCGTCGCTGTTCTTTTGGGTAAGTGGTATATGGATATTTTCCCGCAAGCAGATAACGTGACTAATTACGAATACATTGCCCGCAAAATAAGGCCTATAAATACAGCCACACTGATACTCATTAGTGTGCCTAGCAAATAATACTCGGCGTGCACTCGGTTTTCCAGCTCACGAAAGCGGAATATTGATTTAGCGGTAAGCACAAAACCTACTGAAGGAAACAACTCCGAGCCAGAGGCTATGGCCAGCACTAGGAGGAACCGTTCGCAAACGCCTATCCACAACCCGGCATTCAGCATTTTTGAATCGCTAGGTAACTTGAGTTGTTGGGCAAACGGCTCAAGCAAATAAGCTATTACCACTGCTGCCACACTGGTGGCAAACGCAGCCAGCAAAACCGTGCGCAACGCCAACTCGGCTTGCCAACCATATGTACCCACTGAAGTACTAGCTATCGCCACAACCTGTTGCTGGCGAAGTAAAGTACCTACGCCTAGTAATACGGCTACATGCAACACTTGATCAATTACTAAACCAGTTAGCTGTGTAATATAAGGTCGTAGGTATTCGCCTAAATTAGCTCCAGCGACGTCCTGAGCAGCATGAACTATCCCAATGCCCACTATCACACCAGCAAGTACCTTTGCTGACGAAAAACTTATGGTGCCCCAATACTGCAAACCGCATAACACAATAGCAGTCATCGCACTTACAGCTACTATGTGTCCTAGTAAATCAGCCCCCGTACGCTTCTCCTTAAAGCCCGATTGCATCACAAAATCGGCTAGTATATGTGCCGTTATCAAACCAAGGAATATGGTCAATTATCATCACTCCCTGGTAACATTAACGCCGGGAATTCGCGACCCAACGCTAGCAAAGATTGCAAGCCTTTATGGGCTTGCCTATAGGCATTGATGCGTGCTCGCTGCAAGGTCTCCCATGTTGCCTGGCGAGAGACAAGCTTCTCATTATTTGTCTTTTGATGTTGATGCCAGGGGATCTCTGCTACAAAGTGCCGATATTGTGCTGGAGTCATGTGTTTAATGAGATCGTTAAATATACATATATACGCATTAAGTGATTTGCTGTATTGACTCTCCCCCGCTGTGCCAAATCGCAGCCGATATGTTATATCAGAAAACGTTTTTAATTCGTCCATGGCTAGGCGTGCGGCCTTAAATGCTGTGCCATCCAGTACATTAATATCAACCGGGCCGCGTTGCGGTATGGGAGTATCTATGGTGCCCAAACCAATGGCACAATGAAATGGCGTATCTTTCATAAAGGCGTATGTATGGCAAAAAAGTTCCCATAGCCCATCCGGATGGTAATAAACACCCTTCAGCTCGTCGCCCCACACAATTTGAAAGGGCACAGCCAAAGCGGTAGCAAATTGCGCATTCAAATTATCGCGCAAAGCAAACAGCTTTCTCTGCAAAGCTGCTCGTTTATTTTGCATCACAGAAGATCCTTGTAGGTCAATAAAAACTACAGCAAATGTATTCAAAGCCTCCCCCCTTTATCAAGGATAGGCCTTGACTATAGTACTCGTCAAGTACTATGATTGATAACTCACTACGTCAAGCACTAACCCTAATCACTGTAGACAAAGCGCAATGTGCAATTTACGGCCAAATCAAAAATCACTTCGGCAAAGTCGCGACCTTCTCGTTGCACAATACGGTATGCTATTGGTTTTTCATCGAGCAATACACTTCTTACCGCCCTGGAACCCTGTTGGGCCGGCGCCAAAAGCGTGTAACCAGTGAGTGGTAGGCTGGTTTTAATGTTAGTTATCGATAACTCTACCTGCAGCACATTACCATTCCAGTGCTGAGTTATGCCAACCTGTGAGCGACCTTTATACCAATTGGCCACTTCCAGCGGCGTAGCCCACCAGGCGTTTTTACCACTGTAACCATCGAACCCCTTGATATACGCCACGTAGCCTTGCTCCTGTACAAAAGGTTTGGCATTGATATCAGGTGAGTTTGGGTGAACATTGAACGATGCGTGGCCGTTCATTCTTTCCACAGCATCCACGTAATCGCGCACACGCGCTTTAGCTAGGTCAATGTTCAATTGTCCCAAATAATAAGCCCCATTGTTGTTGGTTTGCACACCCTCTTCATTGCGACTGGGCAACTCTAACACTGGTAGAATACGACCGCCCACTTTAATGAAAAAAGGATGAGATGTACCAGTGAAAAACACCTGCTTCCAATCCATATCGTACCAACTGCTATCGTATGTTAATCCTAGCTGCTCCCACCATAACGGTGCATCTTTATAATAACGAACGTAATGGTGAGCTACGCCTTCCATTATGCTAATGGGAACGCCAGCCGTTTTGGCGATGGTCTGCATATCCTTACGCATCTTAGCCAAGAATTGGCTCTCCAAAGGTTCTTTATCGGCGTGCAACCCAACTTCCCATCCGCTTTTATACCAGTTGGCAACCTCTTGGGCAGATTTCATAGATGGTATCAGCACATAGAGAACCGATTTCACACCCCAGCCGGCTTCTGCTTCCCGTATTTGCCTGGCATAGTAACCATCGCCGCTATCCCAATCATGCTGAATGGTAGCAGCCATATCATAAGCATTAGGCCAATACCACTGCCAAGCCAGCGGTGTGTCAATTTGATCATAAGCCCAAAGTAATGTCTGCAGCACCAACTTGGTGTATTCATCGCCCCATATTAAATTGGTCTTATCATCATTTATATAGGTTTCCTTTATAGCTAGGGCTGTTTGCCAATTAAACGACTTATCGGTCTCGCCAGGTTTGGTAGGAAATATATAGTGCGGTTCCGCTGGTTCTGTAGCCATCCCCATACCGTAACCTACTGTGGCAAAAGGGTTCACGCCAAAGGTGATAAACCAACCCTTGCCATATTGAGCGATAATCAGTGCATCGCCACTGGTTTTTTTAAAGGTGACTTTACCATACCCATTTGCTCCATTAGTTGCCTTAATAATGCCAAACGGCTGACAACCAGGGGGTAATAAAACAGGCAGACCGCTACTGTGAACAGAGGTCAAAATGGGATGAGCGGCGTTATGCGTGAAGTTGCCGAACAAGGCTGGTTTCCCGGCAGAGGTTTTAGCTAACACTGTTACCCCGGCTGCTGGTAAATCCATATCCAGGCCGCCGGATATGTAAACTCCCCCCTGCTCCACATAGCTAAGGACTGACAGCGCATACTCCTTTGCCAAACTGGTAGCCGGGTTTACTACTACCTTAAAGCGAGCTAGTTCTTCTTCTGAGGCCAAAGCTTCGGGCGGTATGTCGGTTTTAGCCAACCCGAGGTGCGCAAATAGCTGTAATGCACCGTAACTAGCATAATCTTTAGCGCTATTGAGGGTAGTTTGATCCTGCATGGCCACAACCAGACCTATGTTCGCAGTGCCAGAAGTGGCAGCCCAAACAGTGACTGATTGTGTAAACAGCAAAAATAGTACAGTCCATCGCATAAACCTTTTAGCTTGCACTGTAGGCCCCTCCCGTCAGATGAGTAACATTGCATCTCCGAAACTGAAAAAGCGATACTGCAAGCGCACTGCTTCAGCATAGGCTGCCATAACACGCTCACGCGTTGCAAAAGCACTGACCAGCATAATGAGTGTGGATTTGGGAAGATGAAAATTGGTGATTAACCCATCAATCGCCTTAAATTGATAACCTGGGTAGATAAAAATATCGGTCTCGCCTATACCAGGTTTAATGTGTCCATCATTATCAACTTGGGTCTCCAGTGTACGGGCAGTAGTGGTACCTACTGCAATAATTCGGCCACCCGCTTGCCGGGCAGCGTTAATGCGCGTCGCTACATCGTCATTCACCACAAAGCTCTCATGATGCATCACATGCTCTTCTACTACATCCACTTGCACCGGGCGAAAAGTACCTAACCCTACATGCAAAGTGATATACTCAATACTAACACCCGCTTGTAGCAAACTATGCAACAACTCGGGCGTAAAATGTAGCCCCGCAGTGGGAGCCGCAGCAGAACCGACAACCTTGCTATATACAGTTTGATACCGCTCAGGATCAGCCAATTTTTCTTTTATATAAGGTGGTAAAGGCATCTGACCCAGTTTATTGAGTACTGCCTCAAATGACTCTCCCTGCCATGTAAAACCAACCAGTCGCCCTCCGGCCGCAGTAGTATCCTCTATGGTGGCTACCAGCTCGCCCTCTCCAAACACTACACGCACACCCGGACGCAAGCGCCTCCCAGGACGGACCAGAGCTTCCCAGTGAGTAACGCTCTTCCTATGCAACAACAACAATTCAACCGCACCGCCACCGGGTAACCGTCGTCCTAGTAAGCGCGCTGGAATCACTCGTGAGTCGTTGACCACCAGGCAATCTCCGGGTCGTATTAACGAAGGGAGGTCACTAAAATGATGATGTGTAATAGCACCCGTTTGCCGTTGCATTACCAGTAAGCGAGCCGCATGGCGCGGCTCCAACGGTACTTGCGCAATCAGCTCTGCGGGCAGATAATAGTCAAAATCGGTCACCTGCACCAGTAACTCATCCTATTCGCCATATCCCAGCTGACGCAGAAGGCTGGTACGTTGACGCCAGTCTTCTTGCACTTTTACATGCAGTTGCATAAACACCTGTGATCCTAGTAATGCTTCTATTTCAAGGCGGGCTGCACTACCAATTTGCTTTAGCATGCTACCCCCTTTACCAATTATAATGCCTTTTTGCGATTGTCGCTCCACCAATATGACTATGTTAATGTCAAGAATGTCCTTGTCTTCACGATACTCCATTTTCTCTACTTGTACCGCTACCGAATGCGGCACTTCCTGACTGGTATAGTGTAATATTTGCTCACGTACCAGCTCAGCAACTACAAATTGTTCAGGATGATCGCTCACCATATCATCCGGGTAGTATTTGGGTCCAGGTGGCAACAGGCTAATTATGTCCGCCAAAAGCTTGTCTACGTTGTCGCCTGTAGTAGCCGATATCGGGTATATGCTGTGATATTTGCCTAATTCACTGGCAATGCTTAGTTGCTGGAGTACGGCCTCTTTCTCCATTAAGTCCACTTTGTTCATAGCCAATAGCACTGGCGTATCAACTCTTGCTAATCTTTCGGCAATGAATCGGTCTCCGCCACCTATACCAGCTGCTCCATCAACCATAAAAAGTATGCAATCCACTTGCGACCAAGTGGCTAAAGCTGCCTTCACCATGTATTTGCCCAACATATGATGAGGTTTGTGAATACCAGGTGTATCAATAAACACCACTTGGCTACGCTCAGTGGTGAGTATACATTGAATTTGGTTCCGGGTGGTTTGTGGTTTGTCAGAAACAATAGCCACCTTTTGCCCCAAAACATGATTCATTAAAGTCGATTTGCCCACGTTAGGCCGCCCGACCACCGCTACAAAACCGGAGGTAAAATCGCTCACTATTCTGCCCCTCCATCTGTTTTAACGAATGGTGCAGGTAGCAATGCATCCAAAGTCATTATCAGTTTGTTTTCCTTCAAATTTGCCATCACTACTTTTAAATGCGGTGCGAACTCCGCCAACACTTGTCGGCAAGCGCCACATGGCGCCACAGGGTCTTTTGTATCAGCCACTATTGCAATAGCTACGAACTCCCGCTCCCCTTCAGATACTGCTTTTACTAAAGCAGTGCGCTCGGCACATATGCTAGAGCCATACGCTACATTTTCCACATTACACCCTTGGTATATGCGGCCACTTTTGCCTAACAAGGCCGCCCCCACTTTAAAACCCGAATACGGTGCATAAGCAGCTTGACGAGCCGCAATTGCGCTGGTCAATACTGCCGTTTCGTTCTCTTGCACCCGGTTCACCTCCAGCAAACCTACCCCGCCAATTGAAAGATAATTGCGGTGACTAATATGCCTACAACAGCACCCACCACTACATCAAGTGTTGAATGACTGCGGGCTTCTATGCGGCTTTGCGCCACCAGACCTGCAATAGCCAGCGCCAGTAATACTGAGAGCTTACTGGTACTGGTGAAAAAAATAGCAGTAGCTAGCGAGAATGCAACTGCAGTATGACCACTAGGCATACTTCTTGGCACCTTAACTACCGTTTGGCTCATCGCCTTTGCTACTAAAACAATAATTAATACTAGTACAAGACCGACAAATGTCAGAAACGAAGGTGCGGCTATCGGTCGCACAAAAATCTCCTGATGCAGGTTAATTAACCGTTCATAGAAAACAAAAAATCCGACGCTAGCTGCAGCTCCGCCAGCGACCAACACTGCGGCAGCAGCCACGTTCTTGGCTATCTTGGCCAAAGGATGGTACTCTTGCGTTACTAAATCGATAGTACTCTCAATAGCAGTGTTTATTAGTTCGCAACAAATGACTATGCCAATGCATAAGACGACCAATGCTATCTCTATCCGATCAAGATTAAAGGCTACAGCAACTAATAAAACCAATACCGCCATCAGCAAATGAACCCGTAGGTTACGCTGTGTGCGATACGCATATGCCAACCCTTGCAGGGCGTATTTTAGGCTCTCAAAAAAATTGTGCGCCTTAAATTTGCTCAATCAATTGCCTGCCGGGTTAGACCCAACCCCGACAGGATCGCCTCCTCTCGCATACGCATATCCTGTTGCTCTTGACCACCCTTTTCATGATCGTAACCTAACAAATGCAAAGTGCCGTGCACTGCCAAAAAGGCCAGTTCACGCTGAATTGAATGGTGATACTCAGTTGCTTGTTCTTGCGCTCGCGGCAACGAAATAATAATATCGCCCAATGTTATAGGCATATCAGCTGTTAAAACCAGATCAGGCTCATCTGCTTCATTTAAGGCAAAAGAGAGTACATCTGTTGGGGCATCTACCCCTCGCCACTCTCTATTTAAGCTTTGAATTCTTTCATCACTGGTGAGTAGAACACTCACTTCACCTTGTTTTACACCTTCAACCTGTAGAGTTGTGCTAACAGCACGGCGAATCACGGACTCTGTTTCGGGAGAGGTAGTAGTTACTTCATTCGTTATTAACACTTCCAAGCTTAACTCACCTCTCCGGCATCTGCTTCAGCTTCAGCTAAAACTGTCTTTGGGTATTCAATACGCCGATGAAATATTCCCGTGAGCACCTTAACAAAAGTTTTAGCCATACGGTCCAAATCTTTTAGGGTTAAATCGCTCTCATCAAACTGGCCATCATTAAGGCGTTCACGAATCATGTGCCTTACCAGCTCTTCTATACTTTCAGGCGTAGGTCGTTGTAACGATCGCACCGCTGCTTCCACACAATCTGCCAGCATAACAATGGCTGCTTCCTTAGTCTGTGGTCGAGGACCCGGATAACGATAGTCCTTCTCCTCAACAGGCTCTCCTTGGGCACACTCTTGTGCCTTGTGGTGAAAATAACGGACAATATCGTTCCCATGATGCTGCTCAATGATGTCAATAATCTCTTGCGGTAACTTACCTTGCCGTGCCAGTTCAACTCCATCGCTCACGTGCGAAGTAATAATCATAGCTGAATAAGCCGGAGTCATATTATCATGCGGGTTCTCGCCACCATATTGATTCTCTATAAAGAAATCGGGCCGCCGCAATTTACCAATGTCATGATATTGCGCACCCACCCTGGCTAGTAAAGCATTACCACCAACAGCCTCCGCTGCTGCTTCTGCTAGGTTTCCCACTATCAAGCTATGATGGTAACTCCCCGGCACTTCAATTAATAACCTGCGCAATAACGGTTGGTTGGAGTTAGAGAGTTCCAATAACCTAATAGGTGAAGTAATACCAAAGAGCGTCTCCAAATAGGGTAGTAAACCAATAGCCAATATGGCTGAAACCAATCCGTTGAAAACACCTAACACCGAAAACTTCAATAGGAAAGGTTCGGCGCGGAATAACCCTAGAGCGATCAACGCAATAAAATTGACGAAACCCACCACCAACCCGGCGCGGGTCAAATCCATACGCTGACTAACACGCGAAACGCTAAATACCCCTGCTAACCCACCCGATAGGGCCATTATTACGTATTTGGCATCTTGGCCCATAACCAAGGCAACTATAACAGCCAGAAATAAAACCGCCATTATGGCCAACCGTGAATCAAGTAAAATAGCTAATAACATACCTGCTAATGCTGTCGGTATAAGATACCCAGTTCCTTCCCATGCAAACAAACTGGCCGCTTTAGCGAAGCATGCTACTACCAATAATGTTGAGCCGAGCAAAACTAATGAACGCTGCTGAACAACCAGTGAATGGTTGAATTGAAACACATATACAGCCATCGCTGTTAACAACATCGCCACCATAATCACGACGCCTAGTACAGCAAGGTAATTAGCACGGCGATCGAGCAACCCGAGGTCCTTCATCACTTCATAATGCTCAGTTTGAATGAGATCCTTCTCCCGCACAATAATTTGCCCTTGCTCCACATACACCGGTTGTACCAGCCGTTTTGCTTGCTCAACGAGTTTATCTACTTTGTCGCGATCCAGCGTTAGGTTAGGGGCAACAACAGCATTTACCACTCCAGCCAGAACCTTCTGCTCGTTAGTTGAACGGTATGCGTCAATTATTTTATCTTCTAAGCGACTACACACTATATCAACTTGGTTTTCGCTAATACGCTCACTACGCATAGTATCTACCGAATATTTACGGGCTACGGCTTCCAATGAATCTAAACGACTAGGCGTCAGCTCAAAAGCAGCCTTTACGACATCAGCAGGTATATCTAGTCCATATTCCTCTTTAATTTTAGCATTCACAGCTTTAGTGTTTTGCTGGGCGTTAGCTGGACCCTTATGCAATTCAATGCGCAAAATGTTAAAAATACCTGCTAGTTTCTCTTCGGCTTTATAAGCTGCACTAGGATCTATTTTGTAATTAGTAATGGCAGCGGCTGCTTCTCTTTGTGCGCTATCGGTAGCTTGTTGACGTAATTGCTCTGTCCGATATTTATTCATTACTCGCCGTGGTGCCACCACATCGCGCCGGGC
>CAYMKM010000002.1:40995-44026 GCA_964390985.1 uncultured Clostridia bacterium
ATTTGCTGCACTAACTCGTGACGGACCACATCTTTCTCATCGAGGTAGACAAAAGCAATGCCATTTACATCGCGTAAAATAGCTTGTACCTCGACTAAACCAGAATACTTACCTTCTGGCAGGTCTACCTGCGTGATATCTCCAGTCACCACTATTTTAGAATTGAAACCCATACGGGTTAAAAACATCTTCATTTGTTCGGGGGTAGTATTCTGCGCTTCATCTAGAATTATAAACGCATCATCTAATGTACGTCCCCGCATATATGCCAGCGGAGCTACTTCAATTATGTTGCGCTCCATGTGGCGTTGAAAAGCCTCTACACCCATTATGTCGTATAGTGCATCGTATAAAGGACGCAAATATGGATCGACTTTTTCTTGTAAATCGCCGGGTAAGAACCCCAGTTTCTCCCCTGCTTCCACCGCAGGTCTAGTAAGGATTAAACGGTTAACTTGCTTATTTTTAAGTGCAGTAATAGCCATGGCCATGGCGAGGTATGTTTTACCAGTACCCGCCGGGCCTATACCGAACACAATATCGTTGCGCCTAATAGCATCGGCATACAACTTTTGCCCCGCTGTTTTAGGCCGAATTTGCCTACCACGGGCGGTTACGGCTACTACATCAGCCTGAATAGCTTCTAAACTACCATTGCCTTCGCAAGCCAACTGCACTGCATACCTCACTTCTTGCGGTGTAACATAAGGTCGCTGCCGACACATGCCTATTAAGTCATGCAACACTTCACGCGCTTTTTGTACGGCATCGCCCGAACCAGTAATATGCAAATCGCGCCCGCGAGCTACTAATTTAACATCTAATCCTTCTTCAATAATGCGCAAGTTTTCATCGCGCGGCCCAAAAAGGCCAAACAATGACGTTTCGTTATCTATAGCCAAATGGCTCTGGATATGATGCAACTCCAAGCCTGTCCCTGCTTCCTATAATAATGACTACCGACGGACTTCGCTTCACTATACCAAAAACTGATGTTCTACGCAATCTATTAGGGTCCGGGCACAGGCTGTACCTTGGGTGGCGGCCCCAAAACCGGGCGGTATACACCCGGGCCACCTGCTGTTTCTAGTGGCCGAAACTGCCGTATATCTTCTAGCACTTCTTGTGTAACATGCACTCGCACTACGGGGATACCGTCTACAATAATGGTCTCCACTTCCGTTTGGCCCGGTACGCTAAGCTGCGTACCGACGCGCAACTTACCGTGTACTTGCTCCCATGCTGCCGCTTCAGCTTGCGCTAATGCTTGTGCCTCCGGAATAGGAATCTGCGTCTCTACTGTCTCCTTGATACGCGTTACGGTCAATACCAATGGTATTCGCCATGCTCCCATCCCTGGTTGGTACACGCGTTCCTCACTCGTATACGTTTTAAACCTAATAGCAGGTTTCCAGCTCCAAATACACGTGCCTAAAACCAAACTGTAATGACGCTGCACCCGACCAGTAACTGTTTGTTCTCTTTGAACTAATGTCGCTTCAGCATAACCTTCATGCCACACTCGAGCTTTTACTACACCTTCTGCTTTAATATACGGTGTTTCTCCCTTGGCTAGTTTATCAGCATGCAAAGGAGCATTAGGTGGTATTAAACCACTAATAACTACCTGAGAAACTCTAACTATATCTCCTTCTTTAACAAGCGGCACCCCGCGCAATACTAATAAATCTTCTATCACACCATCAAAAGCTGCGACAATATCACCAGGCATGGTAAGTTCAGGATCAGGCACCACTTTTTCCGCTACGTGAATAATGGCTAAGGTGCCCCTAGTTTCTACGTATGCCCATGACAGACGATCTAACGTTAACAGTAGCTGCCGTTCAACAACCTTACCCGAGAAGGCGCTTTTTAACGCACCGCTACGCAACCCAAACTGAGCTGCCAATTCCAAAATCCTCTGACGAGGTACTTGCTCACAACCTTGCACTTCCACAAACCAAACCACAGACGACAACAAATATATAAGCAGAAGTGCTACTACTCCACCTGCTAATAAACCTTTTCTGCGCGCCATGCGAAAAAACAAAAAAGGCAAGCCTACTTTTTTCACAATGCTTAGCTGCCATTTACCACCTCGGCAAAGCACACGCAGACGCCGAAAACCCGACACTGATACTTTTGCCACCATTATTTGTTCAGAAAGGCGTTCGACATCGCGCAGCATTACACCTGACTGAATGGCCTGATTTATAAACAGCTCAAGATATAGCCCTTTTATTTTGATTATAACATAGCCCCGCCAGTGCCAGAAGCTGCCTTTGGCCAGGCTCATCACCCCCGGCGTACCCTTTTCCCATCCGCGTCAATCCACAATATTTACGTTATCAATGCACCCTGCTACCGCCATCTCTTGTGGCATAATGATGTGTATACGCAATCGCGTCCCGTTCACTACCACCTCACCTTGAGCAGTGGCTATGCGTATACAGCGAGGCGTGTATTCGAGGATGCCCTTGTGGTTTTCAATCTGTAATTGCATACCCCCGGTGATAATCACCTTGGGTAAATCCATTATCACATCTTGCGGCAGCTCGAGTGATCCAGATAGTCTCTCCTTTAACCAGCGCCAGGCACTTATCTGCAGCACCCCAACTCCTCCCGCACGCATCTTTCCTAAATTATGCTAAATTGCGTGCACACAGAACCCGGTAAGTGTGGTTCACGTTACAGTGTTGCATTTTCACCCCCCCTCACACTGCGGTTACATCACCTATGCAGCACCTAACCGCTCGTTTAGGTAGAGGCTGACTAAATAGCACCACCCGCCAGTAAAAACTGATAGATTTCCTAGAAACCCCAGATTTACCAGGCCTGTTTTACGCTTTTTGGCTTAACCGATGTTCGGTTCGATGTGGCTTCCAAGAAATGTGACACTCCCTGCCGTACCCCACCAAACTGGGTGGAGTAAGTTTGATTAGTAGAACAGGAGCAGCATGTAATTGTTCGTTTAGGTAGAGGCTGACTAAATAGCACCACCCGCCAGCAAAAACTGATAGATTTCCTAGAA
>CAYMKM010000002.1:44126-55116 GCA_964390985.1 uncultured Clostridia bacterium
TAGAGGCTGACTAAATAGCACCACCCGCCAGCAAAAACTGATAGATTTCCTAGAATCCCCAGATTTACCAGGCCTGATTTGCACTTTTTGGCTTAACCGGTGTTCGGTTCGATGTGGCTTCCAAGAAATGTGACATTCCACCCGCCCCCCTTCTCACCACATTTGGTTACATCCTCCCGCCCCCATGCATCAACGAAAAAGAGAATAGTAGTAGGACCTGTGGGTATGTGGGCAAGTCGTCGCAAAGAACGAGGCCGCTCGAGCCTCGTTCAATAAAAAGACTTGTCCAAGTTGTTGTGGAGTCTGTGGTTAACCCGTAGGGTTGTCCACGGAATCCATCAGCAACGCATATCCACAGGTTTAAACCGACCGCGCGGTGGCCAAACCGCTCATTCCACTAGTTGCTAGTTAGCAATCGCCCCCGCTCCCCAACAAAAAAGAAACGTCCTACTCGCGTAGGACGTCTCATAATGACTACTCTACTACATCATACATTAACGAAAACGGGTAGCCCGTTTTCGGGCTGCCTCAGACTTCTTTTTCCGCCTGACACTAGGCTTTTCATACACTTCATGTTTGCGGGCGTCCGATTGAATGCCCGACCTGCGACAAGCCTGCTTGAAACGACGCAGGGCGCGATCGAGGGATTCGTTCTTGTTTATGCGAATCTCTGCCAATGCAAATCCCTCCTTTCGCGGGCAGGCAAATTTTTCTGCCCGGTGACTGGCTAATTACTGCGCTTCACAAGGTCTTGCCCGAGTTCAACCCGGTGGCCAACCTAGTTCCCGACCGCCTAGTATGTGAAAATGCAGATGCGGTACTGATTGACCAGCCTGTTTTCCACAATTCACAACCAAGCGATACCCATCCGTCGCTAAACCTTGTTCGTCAGCAATGCGCCTAACTACGGCCAGTATTCGACCCAACAGTTGCGTATCCTCCGGCATGGTTTGTGCTAATGACGCTATATGCCGCTTTGGTATTAAAACAATATGCACCGGAGCTACCGGCTGGATATCATGAAAGGCTATGATATCTTCGTCATTATATACCAAGTTTGCGGGGATTTCTCCAGCAATTATGCGGCAAAAAACGCAGTCCTGCTTATCAGCCATATAGCACCCTCCACTTCGGGGTGAAAAAACGCGCCGTACCGGCACGCCTTCACACATTCGACGAGCTTAGGCTCCTTCCTTCTTCACATGCCTGAATTCCTTGTGCAGTTGCTGCAGATGCTCGTACTCTTACTATATCACCAATTGCTACACCTTGCCGCCCAGGCACATACACTTTAACGTAAGTTTCTGTTAAACCATGCATCTGCTCTGTGGGAACAGGAGTTACCTCTTCCAACAAAACATCCAACTCACTATTTAGCAGCGAACAATGATATGCCAAAGATAAACTATCACTTATTGCTATTAAACGCTGCACTCGTTCCTGTTTTACCTGTGTTGGAACATGATCACTCATACGATCGGCTATTGTACCCTTTCGGCGTGAATAAGGAAAAACATGCACCTTGCTGAAGGCTATCTCCTCACAAAACTGGCAAGTAGAGGCAAAACTCTCTTCTGACTCCCCCGGGAAACCTACTATCACATCAGTAGTTATAGCTAATCCGGGGATGGCTGCCCGCAGCTTATGTGCTAGCTCCTTGAAATCTGCTGTGGTATGCCGACGGCGCATAGCTGCCAATACGCCATCTTCACCCGATTGAGCAGGTATGTGCAAATGGCGGCAAATTGTTTTGTGTTCAGCAATAGTGTCTATTAACTCTGCTGAAAACTCGTGTGGGTCTATCGAACTAATACGTAAGCGTGTAAGCCCCGGCACCTTTGCCGCTTTTTGTAGCAAACTAGTTAAATTCACTTCGCCAGGTAGGTCAAGACCATAAGTGCCCATATGCACACCAGTAAGCACAATTTCGCGAAAGCCCCTGTTTACCAGGGCCGCTATTTGCTCTATAACTACCTGTGGCTGCCGGCTGCGGCTTCTACCTCGTGCTCGCGGTATCTGGCAGAAAGCACAGCTTTCGTTGCAGCCATCCTGTACCTTTAATATAGCCCGCGTCCGGCCCTCGAAGTGCAAAGCCGGCAGCTCTTCATAGGTATCCACATCCCCTATACGTTGAACCGCATTTATGGGAGTGCTCGCACCTAAAGCCCGTTCTACCAGCTCCACAACCTCACCACGACAATGTGTGCCAATAACCAGACTCACACCAGGAATGGAAATGACCTCATCTGGTGCATACTGCGCATAGCACCCCATTGCTACCACTAAAGCATCTTTGTTCTGGCGAATGGCGCGGCGAATAGCCTGCCGCGACTTACGAGCGCCCAGGTTGGTAACACTGCATGTATTGATCACGTATACCTCAGCCGGTTGGTCGTGGCCCACTATACTATAACCATGCTGACGAAATAGCTCAGCTACAGCCTCTGTATCGTAAGCATTTACCTTACACCCTAAAGTTGTAAAGGCCACCCGGCGGTTACTAGACGCCTGCAAATTGTGCCACCTCTTATCCCAGTTTAAGCATTCTTCCTTATCTGGTCAAGAAAACAGTGTACCCACATTAAGGAAAGTGCCAGGATGCTCACTTGTTTTGTGGAATACAAAAGGTACCAGGAGGTGTACCACATGGCTCAAAAAGTTTTAGTTGTCGATGATGAACCGGCCATTCTGGAATTGGTTTCGTTTAACTTAAAAAAAGAAGGTTATGAGGTGGTCACCGCTGTTGATGGCCAAGAAGCTCTAACCGCATTCCAACAAGAGCAACCCGATCTAGTTTTACTGGATCTAATGATTCCTGAGCCCGATGGTCATCAGGTTTGTCGCCGCATAAGAAGCGTCAGTGCTGTGCCTGTAATTATGCTGACAGCCCGTGGCGATGAACGGGATCGAGTGCGCGGGCTCGATATGGGCGCCGACGATTATATTGTGAAACCCTTTAGCCCTAAAGAGTTAATGGCCCGTGTGCGGGCAGTGTTACGCCGCCCACACACTTTACAGGAGACAAGTCGCCTAACGGCGGGCGGTCTAGTCATTGACGATGATCGCCATGAAGTGCATGTAGAAGGCCAGTTGATTGAGCTTACCCCTAAAGAATTCGATTTGCTAAAAATACTGGCTGAAAATGCTGGTATTGTGCTTGAGCGTGATTTGCTGTTAGAAAAAGTATGGGGTTACGCTTTTGCTGGTGGTACCCGCACCCTTGACGTTCATATTCGTCGTTTACGGCAGAAAATAGGCGATGATCCGCAAACACCCCGCTACATAGAAACAGTGCATGGCTTGGGCTACCGTTTCCGCGATCAGAGGATCCGGAATGCATAACCAACGCTTTGTAAAACCGGAAGCTGCAGTAGCCATAGCAGTTTTATCTGCCCTTATAAGCGGGCTAGCTCTGGGTTTGGGCTATTGGACTTGGGCTGTGGTTCCTTTAATCGCGTTAGTATATTCACTATGGATAATATATTGGCGTATTATTTCGGTACGCATCGCTTTAAACCAGCTACGCCTAGCTATCAACAATTTACCCGAAGGGGACATTCCTGGATTATCGGCTACACCAGGCACAGAATTGGTGCGCCTAGCTGGTGCCTTAGAAGAAATGTCTGTAAGAGTACGAGATCAACTTACGAGTACTGAAGAGGAACGCAACCGCTTACGTGCTGTATTCACCAGCATGCGCGACGCTGTTATCACATTAGGTTCCACAGGCCGGGTAGCACTCATAAACCCAGCAGCGGAACGGTTTTTCAAGGTGACTGCTGCTAATGTAGTAGGCCGCAGCGTTCTGGAGGTAATTCGCCATCAGCAATTAGCCGTCGCCATGCAGGAAATACTTACTAGTGGCCAACCTACCTCGTTAGAATTTGAAAGCTTCGATATACCTAATCGGCACTTGCATGCGGAGCTAGCACCAGTGTTAACAACACGCGGCCAACGCTCCGGTGCTGTAGCTGTGTTACACGATGTTACCGAAATCCGTCGCCTAGAAGAGATGCGTAACCAATTTGTGGCCAATGTTTCACACGAATTACGCACACCCATCACTTCAATTAAAGGTTTTCTAGAAACACTACTCGATGGTGAACTTGGCGATACTGATACCTGCCGTCATTTTCTTACTATCATAAGTCAAGAAGCTGACCGTCTAGCTAACCTAGTAAGCGATCTGTTAGATTTATCACAGCAAGAGGCGAACGAAACACCATTGCAAAAAAGGAGTTTACAGCTGATAACTGAGGCGCAAGGCGTACTAGATTTATTACAACCTCTGGCTGCTAGTAAACAAATATCCATGGAACTAAAGATTCCAGCTGACACTTACGTATGCGCTGACAGTGCTATGCTGCGACAAGCTTTACTAAACTTGCTTGATAACGCCATTAAGTACAACGCACCGGGTGGGCAAGTGTGGGTAGAAGCAACCACATCCAAAGATGATCCAAACCAAGTGGTGATAACTGTTTGCGATACAGGTCCAGGTATTGCTTCTTCACACTTAAATCTACTGTTTGATAGATTTTACCGAGTAGATAAAGCTCGCTCAAGAGCTTTAGGCGGAACCGGCCTCGGCTTGGCTATTGTTCGCCACATCGCCGAGCGCCATGGAGGCAAAGCCTGGGTGCAAAGTGAGTTGGGCCGTGGCAGCCGCTTCTCTATATCTATACCAGCTTCTGCCCCGCCAACCGTCAATTAAGCCGCTTAACATTTAGTTTACCCCCATAAACCTGCGCCTTTTACCCTGTAGTGTTATACTAAAGCATAAAGGTAGCCATTAACTACTGCTTAAGGGGGTTGGCGGTGGGGCCCGGATCTTTTCTATTTTGGCTGCTTATTACCGCAACAATCGCACTGATAATTGCGGTATGTGCTGCAGTAATAATTGTATATCTTTTACCAAAGCCATTTGCTTATATTACTCGTATTGCCCTGGAATGGGCTGTCAGTCTTTCTGGTGCTGGTTTCGTAGTGTTGTTTATATCATGGCGTCTAATAATGCATCCACATGGGCTACCTTATGTTGCTCCTGGTTATTTAGGGGCAGCTATCGCTATTTCATACCTCCCTTTGTGTACAATCTTATTTATCCAAGCTTTAGAGCCACATCGCACAGTTATTCCCACCGCCCGCTCTCTTGGCTTTAGCATATTAAGTACTCTCCTGGCTGTTCTTCGCTGCGCACAACCCGATTTTGTAAATGCATTTGGCCTGTTTGTCGCCCGGTTGTTAGCAGATGCCGCGGCCTTCACACTCATTATGACTGGTCTTTCCCGCGCCTTATGGTCTGTATTCGTTATAATAGCGATGGCCTTAGTGTTCGCCCGCCACCTTTGCCTTTTAGCACAAAGATCTTCTTTACCCGTTAACCTACCATTATTTGCCCCCTTGCACTCAGCTCCATCGCAATTTAACTGGCGCTGGCGACTAGACGGAGTTAGACAAGTAGCTTTATTAGCAACACTCGTGTTAGCTTTCTGCTGTGCGGTGTACAAATTATGTGACCTTAGCCTAGTACGCATTATCGCTGATAACGCTGATAATTTTAGCCAAGCCACTAACAGCGATCGTGTTTATGCTGTACGAGCTGCTATTCGTGCTGTGTTGCCTATTTTGATTGTGGTAACAATGGGAACAGGCATTTGGTTGCTTTGGCGCAGCTCACAACCCATAGCTAGTAAAATACCAGTATTACTCGCTGGTTTATCACCGATACTTACAGCTTATCCCGCTGTGGCTAACCTAAGTGGGCCATGGTATTTGTGGTTACCATTGGCCATTGGCGGCCTTTGCGTTTATATTATTATTCAAGATGCTGCTACTTGTCATTTAGGTTCCATAACCGCTTTGCATTCGTTAATTCCAGGTCAAAGCAGCACTGCTTGTGCTGTAAGGGCTCTAAACCGTCCGTTAATATGCTACGCTGGCCTACAGCCCACCATTGGGCAGGCGCTTTCTGCCACAGCTGTTTGGTTGGCATCAGCAGCATTGTTGGCTGTAGTTCTTGATCTACCCATGCTATGGGCGGCGGCCCATGCTCTGGTTTGGGTGCTCCTAGCTGGCTTAATGCAGCTAGCCGCCCTATGGGTACGCCAAATTGAGTTGCGTATGCAACCACCCTTTGAGGTTCTCTCCATTGGGCAGGAGGTTAAGTAATGAGTTTGCCTGATATACCCGAGCCATTATCTCTTAGTGTACAAAACCTAAATGTCACCATTGCCGGTCAACAACGTCTCTCAAACATAAACATTGAGGTAAGTGCCGGGTCAGCTCTAGGAATTATGAGTCCGTTGCACGCTGGCACATCGGAACTTTTATGGGCGATAAACCGCTTGCTACCCGAGGTATCCGGTGTGAAGATGAGCGGACACATTCTTGTAGGAGGCACCAACATTAACCAGGTCCCCCTCAACCTACTCCGCCAACGCGTAGGATTGCTTATTCCTGTACCGTTGGCTCGCACTCCATATGGCGAAGTGGCCACCGCTTTACGTGCTAAAGTGAGTAGCGCCCACACCGATGATCTGGTGGAAAAAGCGATGCGACGCGCCGGCATATGGCGTCAAGTGCGCGATAGCTTACACCAAGAATACAACCACGACGATCCGATTTTACTCCGTTTACTCTGTCTAGCTCGCACACTGGCCTTAAATCCCGGCCTGTTATTACTGGATGATCCCACCCGCGGACTTGATATATTAGGTAGAGCTCGGTTTGAAGAGGTAATATTAAAAGCAATGACCGCTGGCGACATCACTTTGGTTTGGGGCACACGCGAACCAGATCAAGCCGGGCGTGTAGCCGATAAAGTAGCATTCCTATGCGCTGGTGAAATTGTTGAGACAGGCCATACCCGTAGTCTGTTCGAACATCCCGTTGACCCACGCACCGAAAGTTTTCTTACTGGCGATTATAGGAGTTTATCTGGCGCAAAGAAGGTGGTAAAAAGTGAATGATGGTCGTTGCCGCAGAGAACTAGAGCGCATTCACCACGACATTTTACGTATGGGTGCTCTAGTGGAAGAAGCAATTCACGATGCTGATCGCGCCTTAATGACCCAGAACCTCGATTTAGCTCGCCAGGTGGTGGAAGCTGACGATGCCATTGATGAACTAGAACGACATATTGAAGCACAATGCATTAGCCTACTGGCGCTAAAGCGCCCGCTGGCAGGCGATTTACGCACGGTAACAACAGCCATGAAAGTAATAACCGATTTAGAACGTATGGGTGACCACGCCACAGAAATCGCTACTATCACTTTGAAACTGGGAGCCACTCCATTAGTTAAACCGTTAATAGATATTCCCCGAATGTCAGCGTTGGCCCTACAAATGGTGCACGAAAGCCTAGATGCCCTGGTCCGGCGCGATGTAACTCTAGCTACTAAAGTCTGCCGCGACGATGATCCGGTAGATGAACTCTACGGATTTGTGTACGATCAACTGCTGGGTTTCATTTATAAAGGTGGCGATAAAGTAAGGGCTGGTCAGGCGCTAAATTTGCTGTTTGTGGCCCGTTTTTTGGAGAGAATTGCCGATCACGCCACTAACATTGCCGAACGTGTTGGTTATTTAGTTAACGGCGAATTACTAAAACCCTGCTCAGCGCCATCTTCTACCGATAGCGACGCCAAATGAAGCGGTTTAAAATTGAGAAAGTCGGCCGAAACCAGCTGATAAGTGACTCCCCGATGGTTCCCGTGCAATGCATAACGGGTAGCTTCTCCATGTAAATGACCATAAACGCACTTTTCCACCTCGTATCGCTCTAATAAAGAGGTGAACCCAGTAGGCTTACCGTCTTGTTGCGCCGGCGGAAAGTGCATCATGGCTATGAGACGCTTGGCCCCTATACGCTTGGCCGCTTGTAGCGACATTTCTAACCTCATTAATTCTCGTTCGTATATTTTTTTATCAGTGGCATTAGTAGTGTTTGCTCCCCCCTGTTCTGGCAATTGCCATCCACGGGTACCACAAACAACCCATTCACTGCCCGCCAAGGGTAAGCAATCGTTTTGCAAAGCAAACATGTTGGGCGGTAAAGCCTCTCTTACCTGGCGTAAGCTTTGCCACCAGTAATCGTGGTTACCACGCGATATTACAATGTGGCCGGGCAGCTCGCCAAGCGAAGCTAAGTCACAAGCTACCTCATTTAACCGCATGGCCCACGATATATCACCAGGCACTAGCACAAAATCAACTGGATCCACCGTCTCACGCCAAGCTGTGAACAAGCACGTTGGATGATTATCCCAACAAGCGCCAAAAACTTTCATCGGTTTCTCCTGCCCACCCGATAGGTGCAGGTCACTTATGGCAAACAAGTTCACATGCTTTCCCCTTGCTTTATGGTCCAAAGAAATTAATGGTTCCATGTACTCCGGTTTGATCAATACTCAGCAGGCCGTAAGAAAACCGGGGCTGAAAACGACGATCAGTAGGTGAGCCAGGGTTGAATAGCAAACAGCCTCCCTTTAGCTCGCAGTATGGTTGATGTGAGTGTCCAAAAACCACTGCATCCACTTTAGAATCGGCAAAAGCCCTAAAGGCCCGCTCTGGAGTGTTATATCCTTTGCCATCGCCATGAATCAACCCAATTCGCTTACCCGCTATTTCTACTATGCGTTGATAGGGCAATTGCTGACGTACTGGGAAAGAGTCCGTATTTCCATATACAGCATAAACCGGAGCAATGGCAGCTAAATCGCCTAATACGCCAATATTCGTGAGGTCACCCGCATGCAATATGCAATCTACACCCGCCAAAGCCGAGAAAAGCAGCGGCGGTAAGCTGCGGGCCCGCGTTGGGATATGTGTGTCTGATAAAACACCTACCCGTATTAACCCCACCTCAAGGGCCCCCTAACTCGCCGAGGGCAAATAAAATAGCACTGAGCGCCACTATGCCCGCAGTTTCAGTACGTAATATACGTGGCCCTAAAGTGACCGCTTGCCCACCCAACGCCACTAGCTGCTCCACCTCTTCACAAGAGAAGCCACCTTCTGGCCCAATAGCCAGGCCTATGCGCATTTGTGAGAGCTCTGCGGCACTGTTAGGCAACTCTTGCTTCATTTTGGCTAAAACAGCAGCCAGCGGTTGCTTTGCTTCTTCCCACGGTACCAATAAGTAGCTAAGGTCAGCCGTGGTGATTGCTTGTGGCAAACAGACTGGTGAAGCCACCACAGGACACACTGCTCGCCCCGATTGCTTAGCCGCCTCACGGGCAATCCGCTCCCACCTGGCCACCCGCGATTGAGCTTTGTTTTGATCGAGCTTTATCACAACCCGTTTTGTTACAACGGGATATATTGCTGCTACACCTAACTCGGTGCTTTTTTGCACTATAAAATCCATTTTATCTGCTTTTGGTAAACCCTGAAAAAGGACGAGTGGCATTTTGGTCTCGGCAAGGCTACGACATACAGCAGTAATAGTAGCCTCTACCTGCTGGGCACAGACCTTGGTGAGTGTAGCTTCATACTCCATGCCCAACCCATCCACAGCCACAATTGCCTCTCCCGGTGCTAATCGCAAAACCCGAGCCAAATGCCAGGCTTCATCGGCGTTAAGCTGCAAACTATGAGGGTGCCCACTCGCATCGCGGCGCACCGCTTCTGGCTTCACAATAAAGCGGCGCATGGCTAACCCCCCATAATGCAAACCCATTCGCCTTGCCGACGTATTTGCTGCACAAGTAAGCCTGCCTTTTGCCAGGCAGCTAAAACATCAGGTAACCTTTGTTCCACTATGCCCGCAGCCACAAAAACGCCGTTGCTGGTTAAACTACCTGCTACTAATGGTAGTAAATGAATAATAGTATCGGCCACAATATTGGCCACCAGTACGTCAGCTGGCAATGTAGGAAAAGAACCTAGCGAGCCGGTTTCCGTCTGCACTATATGATCAACATTATTGATAGCCACATTGCTAGCAGCCACAGTTACCACATTTTCATCAATATCTAAGGCTATTACCCGCTTAGCACCTAGTTTTGCGGCGGCAATGGCTAGGATACCAGAACCGGTACCAATATCGAGCACACTACACCCAGGGGTAATTGTATCCTCCAAAGCCATTAAGCATAACTGCGTACTCGGATGAATCCCCGTACCAAAGGCCATACCCGGATCTAGTGTAATAACAACATCGTCAGGTTTAGGTTCTATTTGCTCCCAAGATGGTACTACCAACAAATGCCGGCCTATTCGCATAGGTTTATAATGTTTCTTCCATACATGCGCCCAATCTTCTTCTTGCACCTTTTGGGTGCACAACCGCCCTCCCCATTGTGCTATCCGGGCGTTGATAACCTCCAAGTGCTGAGGTTGCGCTTGATTAGGCAACAGGTAAGCTTTAATAACTACTTGCGCATCATTCTCAGCATTACCTTCTTCTATCGCTGGTTGCTGCGCTGCTACGCCAACCGTCGGCTCATCAATTAAATCTGGCCCTAGGGCGGAGCGTTTAGATGCCATAAGCCGAGGGTCTTCAATTACCACGCCCCCAGCCCCGGCAGCCATTAAAATAGCCGCCACAATATCAGTGGCCGCGCTACCTACTTGCACGGCCACTTCTATCCATATCTTGTCTGATATCATTTGTTACCCCCGAATGCTTCCTTCACTCGGCCTATAAACGATTTATCCTCGTTCAATTCGCCATCTATCCCGCCTAGCTCACGCAGTAGTTCACGTTGGTGGGCTGTTAAACGGGTAGGAGTAACTACTTTCATGCGTACTAATTGGTCGCCACGCCCATAACCACGCACCGAGGGAATGCCCAAACCGCGCAAGCGCAATACCGTACCGGCTTGCGTACCTTCGGGCACCTTTAGTTTAGCTGTACCCTCCAGTGTAGGCACCTCAATTTCATCGCCCAATGCAGCCTGAGTGAAACTGATGGGGACCTCGCAAAATACATTATTACCTTCACGCTTAAAGAACTCGTGCGGCGATACACTAATAAAAACGT
>CAYMKM010000003.1:0-20533 GCA_964390985.1 uncultured Clostridia bacterium
GGCGGGAGAAAAGGCGGCGTGAAGCGGAAGAAGCGCAGCGTAAAACGCAAACCCGCCAGCGCTTTACCTCGCATTACGCCCGACGCCCCACCCAGCGCCACGCACAAACCGCCACAAATTAGCGCCCTCGGGGGGCACCGTTCGGCGTTGACATGGGAGACGGCCGAGCAGTACCCTTTTTTGGGGGCGGGCCAAGCATCACCCGCCCCGCCCGCCACCGCTGAACTGCTTGGCCTAGGGACCCATAGTCAATGCCGTAATGGGGGGAGGCGGGCATCTCACTTGCACTTACTGGTATGTTACCGCAGTGCTAAATTAGCATATTGTGCTTGACAAGGATTATTTACTCGGATATCCTTTAAACAATATACTCAAGCTGCAAGTTATGCAGCCTGACAAGTTAATATTAGCGATGATGGAGACAATTAGCCTTAACTAGTGGTTACAGAGAGCTGGCGTCTGCTGCGAGCCAGTGCCTACGGTAAGGTGAACTCCCTCCTAAGCTGCGAGCGGAACAAACCAATTGTTGCATATAGGTTTAAGTACAACTCGCCGGGTGGTACATTAGCTAGCCTCCGTTATAAGGCAACTCCTTCCTCTGATAACCATTGTGCAGTGGGAGGATACGAAGGCCGACAGTTGCAAAACTGCGGTGAATTCGGGTGGTAACGCGACTCCTCGCCCCGACCAATATTACTGTTGGGCGAGGGTTTTTTATTACCTAAGGATCTGTACATACGAAGGGGAAATTGCTATGGCTATAGACTTTATCGCAAATAATAAGCGCCGCCGTCCAGAGCAAATCTCAGCAGCGCAGGCTTTTGTAAGAGCCTTGCTAGATGAAGGTGTAGATACCATTTTTGGCTACCCTGGCGGTGCTGTATTACCTATTTACGATGCGCTATACTCTTCACCTATTCGTCACATTTTAGTCCGCCACGAACAGGCTGCTGCTCATGCTGCTGACGGTTATGCTCGTTCCACTGGCAGGGCTGGTGTATGCTTAGCTACCTCGGGACCAGGGGCCACAAATTTGGTTACCGGTATTGCTACCGCTATGATGGACTCTATTCCAGTAGTTGCTTTCACTGGTAACGTAGCACGGGCACTCATTGGCCGCGATGCATTTCAAGAAGCAGATATCACGGGAATTACACTACCTATAACAAAGCATAACTACACAGTGCGCAATGCAGCTGATTTGCCTCGCATAATAAGGGAAGCGTTTTACATTGCCACAACTGGCCGGCCAGGACCAGTATTGGTAGATATCCCTAAGGATGTAACCGAAGAACAGATAGTTTATGATCCGCCACATGAGGTTGATCTACCGAGCTTTAAGCCTACTTTTAAAGGGCACATTCGTCAAATCAATGAAGCAGCTCAGGCAATAGCCACAGCCCGTCGACCACTTCTTTATATTGGCGGAGGCGTTATAGCCTCAGGAGCTCAAGATTTGGTGCAGCAATTAGCTTTGAAGGCCAATATACCCGTAACACATACGTTAATGGGCATTGGCGGATTTCCTGGCACACACGCGCTTTCGCTAGGTATGTTGGGTATGCACGGCACAGCATATGCCAATATGGCTGTTAGTGAATGCGATTTACTGATAGCTGTAGGCGTACGTTTTGACGATCGGGTTACTGGTCGGCTAGATCAATTTGCCCAGAAAGCGAAGATAATTCATATCGATATTGATCCAGCAGAGATTGGCAAAAACGTACCAGTACACATTCCCGTGGTGGGCGATGTACGCTGTGTGCTAGAAGTGCTTGTAGAGAAGGTGCGGGAGAAAAAGGAAGACCCTTGGCTAGAGCAAGTGGCCGAGTGGAAACAAGAATACCCGCTTAGATACGTTAATGGCGATGATACCATAATGCCTCAGCGCCTGGTAGAAGAGTTATATGCCGTCACTCAAGGGCAGGCCATAGTAGCTAGCGATGTTGGGCAACACCAGATGTGGTTGGCTCAATATTATTCGTTTGAATCGCCGCGATGCCATGTTTCCTCGGGTGGGTTGGGTACCATGGGCTTCGGCTTTCCTGCAGCTATAGGTGCGGCAGTGGGCAACCCGCAACGCCAGGTGTGGTGTATATGTGGTGACGGCAGCTTCCAAATGAACCAGCAGGAGTTGACTACGGTAGCCGCCTACCGCATCCCAGTGAAAATTGTCATAAGCAATAATGGCTATCTTGGTATGGTGCGGCAATGGCAGGAAATGTTTTATGATCGTCGTTATAGTCAAGTGGATTTGGCTCATAACCCCGATTTTGTAAAACTGGCCGATGCACATGGCGTACCAGCCAAACGGGTGGAACGCCTTGAGGATCTGCAAGCGGCGTTGGCTTGGGCACAACAAGTGGATGGCCCGGCTTTGGTTGACGTGAAGGTGAAACGGGAAGCAAATGTGTATCCCATGGTACCTGCGGGAGCTAGTTTAGCAGACATGATTGGTAGGGAGGGGATGAATCAATGAAACATACGCTCTCTCTCATTGTTTACAACCAAGCTGGAGTTCTCACCAGAGTAGCCGGTTTATTCTCTCGTCGCGGTTACAACATTGAAAGCATCGCTGTTGGTGTAACGGAAGATCCGGAAGTATCGCGCATGACCATTGTGGTTGATGGCGATGAGAACATAGTTGAGCAGATTATTAAAAACGTCCACAAGCTCATTGATGTTTTGAAGGTATCGGATATATCAAATGAGAGTTGTGTCGATCGCGAGCTGGCACTTATTAAAGTGACTGCTGATGCAGATAATCGTTCACAAATATTGCAGATAGTTGATATTTTCCGGGCGCGCATTGTTGATGTCAACGAGCAATCGGTAATTGTGGAAGTGACTGGGGACGAAGGAAAGGTTGACGCCATAGTTGCTTTATTGCGACCGTATGGCATCAAAGAGATTGCCCGCACTGGCAAAATTGCCATGGTGCGTGGACCAAAGCCACAAAAGGTGCCTTCGCGGCGCATAGCACCTGCTTAATATAGGTATCTTTTGCTGTCCTGAATACATATTCGGGATGCATCATTAAGTCATCTGGAAAGGAAGCGAAGTAAGTGGCTAAGATGTATTACGACAAAGACGCTGATTTGGGGGTTCTTAAAGGGCAAACAATTGCTGTTATCGGGTACGGTAGCCAAGGTCATGCCCACGCACAGAACCTGCGGGAGAGTGGATTAAACGTAATTGTAGCCAATAGGCCGGGAAGTGCTAACTATCAACTGGCAGTAGCCGATGGTTTTACACCGGTATCGGCTGCAGAAGCTGCACAAAAAGCTGATGTGATGGTGATGCTCGTTCCCGATCAGGTAGCCCCATCTGTATACGAAAAAGAGATCAAGCCTTATATTCGTGCTGGTCAATCTATCGTATTCTCGCATGGTTTTAACATTCACTTTGGACAAATTGTACCTCCAGCTGGTGTCGATGTATTTATGGTGGCACCAAAAGGTCCCGGACACCTGGTTCGCCGCATGTACGAAGAAGGCAAAGGCGTGCCAGCTTTGATTGCCGTGCAGCAAGATGCTTCAAGTAACGCTTATGCCAAAGCTTTAGCCTACGCTAAAGGGATAGGCGCTTGTAGGGCCGGTGTACTAGAGACCACATTTGAAGAAGAGACCGAGACCGACCTTTTCGGCGAACAAGTGGTATTATGCGGTGGCGTAAGTGAGCTGGTGCGGGCTGGTTTTGAAACGTTGGTGGAAGCTGGTTATCAACCAGAAGTAGCTTACTTCGAGTGTCTACATGAACTAAAGCTGATAGTTGACCTCATTTACGAAGGCGGCATCAGCTACATGCGTTATTCCATCAGCGATACTGCTGAATATGGTGACATTACAGTTGGTAAGCGTATTATCACGCAAGAGACCAGGGAAGAGATGAAGCGCGTATTGGCTGATATCACCTCTGGCCGTTTTGCTCGTGAGTGGATCTTAGAGAACCAAGCTGGTCGTCCGGTCTTTGGCACCACGCGGGTAAAAGAACAGAACCACTTAATTGAGAGAGTGGGCCGGGAGCTGCGAGCTATGATGCCCTGGATTCCAAAGAAGTAAAGCATAATTCGAGTAAAGGGGTCGACAGAGGATGCGTGATATTATCATTTTCGACACAACCCTGCGTGATGGTGAGCAATCTCCAGGCGTGAACCTAAACCGCAACGAAAAACTGGAGATCGCCCGGCAACTAGCGCGATTAGGTGTCGATGTAATTGAGGCGGGTTACCCATTCGCATCGCCTGGCGACTTTGAGGCGGTTTCGTTAATTGCCCGTTCAGTATCAGGGCCGGTTATAACCGCTTTAGCTCGGACAAAAGCAGAAGATATCGAGTGTGCGGCCGCAGCCCTAAAAGCGGCTAGGCGGCCGCGCATTCATACCTTTATTGCTACATCGCCAATTCACATGAAGTATAAGCTGCGTAAATCACCGGAAGAAGTATTAAGCATGACGGAAAAGGCTGTGCGTTTAGCTCGCTCTTTCGTAGATGATGTAGAATTCTCCGCCGAAGACGCCACTCGTTCGGATCGTGATTTTCTGTGTCAAGTTTTTAGCACAGCAATTGCCGCTGGTGCTACTACCATCAACATTCCTGATACAGTCGGTTATATCACGCCAGTGGAGTTTGCTAACTTAATAAGTTATCTGCGTGTGAATACACCAGGCATTGAAAATGTTGTGATCAGTGTGCACTGCCATAATGACTTAGGGTTGGCAGTATCCAACTCATTGGTCGCAGTATCGGCCGGTGCGCAGCAGGTGGAATGTGCTATTAACGGCCTCGGGGAGCGAGCAGGCAATGCCGCTTTAGAAGAGGTGGTAATGGCCTTGCATACACGCAGCGATATTTACCGAGCCCGCACCCACCTAGTTACTGAGCACCTTTACCGCACTAGCCGCATGGTCAGCGCGCTTTCGGGCTTGCCAGTCCAGCCAAATAAGGCCATTGTAGGCGAGAACGCTTTTGCGCATGAATCGGGCATTCACCAAGACGGTATGCTCAAAGAGCGTTCTACTTACGAAATTATGACACCACAATCTATTGGGCTTAGCCAAAGTCGGTTGGTTTTGGGTAAACTTTCTGGTCGGCATGCTTTTCGCGAGAAACTGCGTGAGTTGGGCTACGAGCTCAGTGAAGATGATATTGATAAAGCTTACCAGCGCTTTATTGAACTGGCCGATCGAAAGAAACAAGTTTCCGAACGTGACATTCAAGCTCTGATGGAAGAGCAGATTGTCGAGGTTGAAGAGGTTTATAAACTGGAGTACCTCCAAGTGACCACTGGCAACTCTACTGTACCCACAGCTACTGTGCGGTTGCATAAAGGTGAAGATGTGATTCAGGAGGCCGCTTGTGGCGATGGCCCGGTTGATGCTGTCTATAAGGCCATTGATCGAGTTACTGGTGTAGAGACGCGCCTGATTGCCTATAACCTGGGGGCAGTGACCGGTGGCAAAGATGCTTTAGGTGAGGTAACTGTGCAAATAGGCGATAACGGCCATACCTTTTTGGGCAGGGGCATTAGCACCGACGTAATTCAAGCTAGCGCCCGTGCATATATACAAGCAATTAATAAGATGCTGACAGCCCGCCAATGTGGCAGCTGTGAGCAATGCAGCTAGGAGCGGTGAATATGGAACCACGCACCTTGTTCGATAAAATATGGGAGAGCCATGTAGTCCATCGAGAAGCTGGTCAACCTGATTTGCTTTATATTGACCTGCATTTACTGCATGAAGTTACGTCTCCACAAGCGTTCTCTGGGCTGCGCTTGGCTGGTCGGAAAGTACGCTGTCCGCAGCGGACATTCGCTACCATGGATCACAATGTACCCACCACTGATCGTCAGCAGCCGATTAAAGACGAAGTTTCCCGCATACAGCTGCAGGCTTTGGCTGATAACTGTGCGCAGTTTGATGTCAACCTCTTTGATTTGCATCACCCAGACACTGGCGTGGTTCATATTATTGGGCCAGAACTAGGCCTTACCTTGCCAGGTAAGACTATTGTGTGCGGCGATAGTCACACTGCTACCCACGGTGCTTTTGGCGCACTAGCTTTTGGCATTGGTACCAGTGAGGTAGAGCATGTACTAGCCACCCAGTGCATATGGCAGAGCAAACCACCTACTATGTTGGTCAAGCTGAATGGTACGCCTGGGCCGGGCGTTAGCGCCAAAGATATTATTCTGGCACTCATTGGTCAAATTGGTACCGATGGGGCCACAGGTTATGTTATTGAGTACGCGGGTAGTGCTATCTCCGGTCTTTCGATGGAAGGGCGTATGACTATATGTAATATGTCTATTGAAGCCGGAGCGCGGGCAGGGATGATAGCTGTCGACGAAACAACCATTGCTTACCTGCGTGGTCGTCGCTATGCTCCAAAGGGTGAGGCGTTCGAAGAAGCGGCGACCTCCTGGCGGCAGTTGCATAGTGACCCAGGTGCTATATACGATAAAGTGGTGGAAATTGATGTTAGCAACCTGGAACCGCAGGTGACCTGGGGCACTAACCCCGCTATGGTAACGGCCGTCAGCGGTTGTGTGCCCAACCCGGATTCTTTTAGCAGCAAAATGCAACAAAATGCCGCCAAACAAGCGCTAGCTTATATGGATCTGCAACCGGGCACTCCTATTACCGATATCGCAATAGACACCGTCTTTATTGGCTCATGCACAAATGGGCGTATTGAGGATTTACGGGCTGCTGCTGCCATAGCACAAGGCCACAAGGTAGCCGAAGGTGTGCGAGCCTTGGTTGTTCCCGGTTCACAGGCTGTGAAGCGCCAAGCTGAAGCAGAGGGACTGGACCGCATTTTTATTGAAGCAGGTTTTGAGTGGCGTGAATCGGGTTGCAGCATGTGCTTAGCAATGAACCCTGATGTTTTAGCGCCTGGTGAACGCTGTGCAGCTACATCGAACCGTAACTTTGAAGGACGGCAAGGACGGTTAAGTCGCACCCACTTGGTGAGCCCATCAATGGCAGCAGCAGCAGCTATTGTCGGTCACTTTGTGGATGTGCGTACGTTTAACAGTTACAAGCGGGTAGGTGCGTAAATGAAAAAACTAGTGAAAATGACTGGCCTAGTGGTGCCTTTGGATCGCTCGAACGTAGATACCGACCAAATAATACCCAAACAATTTCTGAAGCGGACTGAGCGGACTGGCTTCGGTAAGTTTCTCTTTTACGATTGGCGTTACAACTCCGATGGTACGCCTAATCCCAATTTTATTTTGAATCAGCCACAATATCAGGGCGCTAGCATATTATTAGCTCGGCAGAATTTTGGTTGTGGTTCTTCTCGTGAACATGCGCCATGGGCTTTACTTGATTACGGTTTACGGGTGATAATTGCCCCCTCATTTGCGGACATTTTTTTCAATAACTGCTTTCAAAATGGCATGCTACCTATAAAATTGGACGAAAAGACAGTTGACGATTTGTTTGAACGGGCTGCTGCAGATAATTATCAGCTTACAGTAGACCTGCAGGAATGCAAATTAACTGATGCCCAAGGGTTATGCATACCGTTTACTGTAAATCCCGCCCGTCGGCAAATGCTGCTCGATGGTCAGGATGATATAGATCGCACATTGCAGTTTATCGATAAAATCGTCGCATATGAAAAAGAACGCGAGGGTGTAGCATGAGGATTCAGCTATACGATACAACCCTGCGGGACGGGTCGCAAGGCGAAGGAATTAATTTGTCGGTAGAAGACAAATTAAAGGTGACCCGGCGGCTGGATCAGTTTGGCATCGATGTAATAGAGGGCGGATGGCCGGGCTCTAACCCCAAAGATGCCGAGTACTTTAGCATAGCTCGCCATTTGCCGCTGCAGCATGCGCGGTTGGCTGCCTTTGGCAGTACGCGCCGAGCAGGTATGCAGGCGGCAGAAGACCCAAATTTATTGGCTTTAGTAGCAGCTGGCGCACCCATAGCGGCAATTGTAGGTAAGAGTTCATCTTTTCAAGTGCAGGCGGCGTTGCGTACAAGGCTAGAAGAGAACCTAGCTATGATTGCCGACAGCGTGGCATTTTTAACACAACAAGGCCTTGAAGTGTACTTTGATGCAGAGCACTTTTTCGATGGTTTTCGCCTTGATAAGGAGTACTCATTAGCCTGTTTAGAAGCGGCAGTCCGGGCGGGAGTTAAAACACTGGTGCTGTGCGATACCAACGGTGGTATGTTACCACACGAGGTTTTTGAGATCACTCGTTGTGTGGTGGAAAAGTTCGGCGTGCCAGTAGGTATACATACGCACAACGATTCCGGTGTGGGTGTGGCAGCAGCACTAATGGCGGTGCAGGCGGGCGCCGCACAGGTGCAAGGGACCATTAACGGTTTTGGCGAACGCGCTGGTAATGCCGACTTAATTCAATTGATAGCTAACCTGCAAATGAAAATGGGTTATAATTGTGTGCCTGACATAGGCGACCTCACGCAATTGTCACGTTATGTGAATGAAGTGGCTAACGCCAACCCAGATAATCACCAACCTTTTGTGGGCGATAGTGTTTTTGCGCATAAAGCTGGGTTGCACGTATCTGCTTTAGCTCGCCACTCTAGCACGTATGAACATATAGATCCAGCTACAGTGGGTAATACCCGTAAAGTGTTAATAAGTGAATTGGCTGGTGGCGCTAGCATTATTTACAAAGCGCAGGAGTACGACATTAAACTGGAGAAGGATTCCCCACAGTTAAGCGAAGTATTGCAGCGTGTAAAAGAGCTAGGTAGTAAAGGATACACTTTTGAGGGTGCTGAAGGTTCTTTTGAGCTTATTGTCAAAAAGGCAGTGGGGCAATATCGACCCTTCTTTGAACTAATTGGCTTCCGGCTTATCATTGAAAAGCGGCATCCGGATGAAGAGCCAATTGCGGAAGCAACTGTGAAAATACGCATCGGCGGCAAGGTAGTGCATACAGTAAGCGAGGGGAACGGTCCGGTTAACGCTTTAGACAGAGCATTGCGTTTAGCTTTGGAGCAGCACTACCCAGCCATTAACAACATTCTGCTTACAGACTATAAGGTAAGAGTGCTTAACGAAAGAGCGGGCACCCAAGCGTGCGTTCGGGTTTTAATTGAATCAGCAAGCGGAGGGCGTTCCTGGAGCACAGTAGGTGTATCCACAAATATTATTGAAGCAAGTTGGCGCGCACTAGTCGATTCTATTGAATACGGACTGATGATCTGCGCTGTAGAACCGCGTACCGAGCCGGCACTAGCCAATTAGCAGTAGTCGGCACTCCCGGGACGAAGGGGAGCATTGTATGCCGGCTTTTACCATAATTGATGCACTTGATGTTATCATCATCGCTTTCTTCATATATAAGCTGATGCTTATTATGAAAGGAACGCGGGCTACTAGTATCATCAAGGGTTTAGCGGTAGTATTTGTGGCCAATGCTTTTGCCCGTTTTGCTCGCTTGCGTACAGTAACATGGGTACTCACGCAAGGTACAACGGTAATGTTGGTGGCCTTACCTGTTGTGTTTTACCCTGAGTTGCGGCGCGCTCTGGAGCATTTGGGGCGAGGACAAATATTCAGCCGTTTAACCAGCCTTGATCCGCAAGAGACTAGGCAGGTAGTAGAGGCTGTAGTACGTGCTGTACACCTAATGGCACAAGGGCGAATTGGTGCGCTAATTGTATTTGAACGCGAGATTGGGCTAGAAGAGTACATAGAATCTGGCGTGCGGTTGGAATCGTTAATCTCAACAGAAATATTACTCAACATATTTTCACCACGTACGCCACTGCACGATGGAGCAGTTATTATTCGAGGCGATCGCATAGTGGCTGCTGGCAGTTTACTGCCCCTTACTGATAAGGTTACACTGCCAACCGAATTGGGTACACGTCATCGGGCAGCTTTGGGGGTAACAGAGGTTTCTGATGCCATTGTTATAGTAGTCTCAGAAGAGACAGGGACTATTTCTACGACAATTAGCGGTATTTTGCAACGTGGACACGATGATAATTCTCTGCGTACCACACTCACCAATGAATTGGAGAAAAGTGGTAGCGTATTGAAGGGATGGACGCGGTGAAAGGTAGCCTGCATTGGCCAAGAGACCTATCGCTGCGTTTGTTAGCGTTGCTTTTGGCGATAACTTTATGGTTTTTGGCGGCAGAAGACCGGCACATAACCTGGCTTGACGCCGAAGAGGTTGTTATGACACTGCCAGTGCATGTGGAGAAAGTACCTTCGGGGTTAGTGCTGGTTGGTTCGCTAGAGCCAGTTGTAGTGCGTTTGCGTATGCCAAAAGGGGTACCGACAGAGGAATTGACAGCCACAGTTAATGCGAGTGGTAGGCGAGCGGGTGAACAGCATCTTCCTGTATATTTATCCCCTTTAACCCAGGGAAGCGTGTTATCTATTGAACCACCTTATGTGGAATTAGTTTTGGAGCAAATAAAAAACGAAACGTATACGGTAGAGGTAGCGGTGCTAGGTGTACCTGCTGGTATGCCGCTGCAAGTAGAAGCGCCCGAACCTGCTAGTGTTACATTAAGCGCTGGTGAAAGTGTACTCTCTCGTGTGGTACGAGTCGTAGCTACAATTATATATAGAACAAACACTGCAGAGAATAAAGCAGAGGTGCGTCCCCTTGATGCTGCAGGTCATGTTGTTGCTGGCGTCAGCGTTAAGCCGCAGCATGTGCAAGTATCTTGGGTACCATTAAGCACCGACGAAGAATCAGATGATGATGTATCGGTGCATGAAACAGAGTCGGAAAACATAGCTACTGTACCATGAAGAGAGGTTACATATGAGTAGGTTATTTGGCACCGATGGGGTGCGTGGTGTGGCCAATGCCACTTTAACGCCCGAATTAGCTATGGCTTTAGGTCGTAGCGCTGCTAGGGTGTTGGCGGCAAAGCATCAAGGGCCAATATATGTGGGTAAAGATACGCGCATCTCCAGCGATATGCTGGAAGCAGCTCTTGCAGCAGGTATAACCTCGGCAGGAGTGGATGCTGTGTTGTTAGGAGTATTGCCTACACCCGCAGTAGCGTACTTAACACATAGCGAACAGGCAGCAGCCGGTGTGGTTATTTCTGCTTCGCATAACCCGGTAGAGGATAATGGTATCAAGTTTTTTCATGGGAATGGTTACAAGCTACCCGATGAGACTGAAGATCGCATCGCCGCCGAGTTACACGACAACGATGAACGTCCCATTGGCGCTGCGGTTGGTCGGATACATAATGATACTGATGCCTGGCAACGTTATGGAGCTTACCTGACACGTCTAGGAGATCAGTTATCCGGGTTGCGTATAGTGATAGACTGTGCTAATGGGGCAGCTTGGCAAGTGGCTCCTTGGGTTATGAGTCAGCTAGGTGCCGAGTGCCAAGTGATCTATGCTGAGCCAGACGGAGTTAATATCAATGTCAATTGCGGATCAACTCATCCGCAGGCTTTGCAACAGGCTGTACGCCGAGCGGGTGCGCACATAGGTTTGGCACACGATGGCGATGCCGACCGATTAATTGCGGTAGATGAGCGGGGAGAAATAGTTGACGGTGATCACATTCTGGCCATTTGTGGCCTGCATATGTTACGGTCGGGTAGGTTGCCGAAAAATACAATTGTAGCTACTGTATATAGTAATATGGGGTTGCAACTAACTATGCAAAAGGTCGGTGGGAAGGTGATCACCACCAAAGCGGGTGACCGTTACGTGCTAGAAGCAATGCTGCAGCACGACCTGTCTTTAGGCGGTGAGCAATCAGGCCACATTATTTTTCACCAGCATTCTACCACTGGCGATGGCATCCTTACTGCTATTCAGTTGCTATCTATTGTAAAACAAAGCGGTTTGCCACTCTCTGAGTTATCGGCACAAATGATTGATGTGCCACAGGTGTTGATAAATGTACCCGTGCGGGTGAAGGAATGGGAGCAAAATCCGCTCGTACAAGAGGCAATAAAGCAAGCTGAAGCAGCGTTGGGGACCAATGGGCGACTTTTTGTGCGCACTTCCGGCACTGAGCTTTTAGTACGCGTGTTGGCAGAGGGTACTGATGCTTTTCAAGTACAGCAACAAGCGGACATGGTGGCCGAGGTATTAAAAAGGGAGCTGGGTTAAGTGGTCTTCGGGGTAGGTATTGACTTAATTGAGCTCGCACGAATCAGGCAAGTGATGCAACGCCACGGCCAGCGCTTTTTATCTAAAGTATTTACGAAACATGAACAAGAAACCTGTGAAAACGATCCCACTCTGCAGCGTCTAGCGGCCCGATTCGCCTGCAAAGAGGCAGTAATGAAAGCATTGGGTACCGGTTGGTCTAAAGGTGTAGGTTGGCTTGATATTGAAGTGTTTAGTGAAGGTGGTCGCCCACAAGTGCGGCTGAGCGGAGGGGCCCAACAGGCAGCGAAGCGGTTGGGTGTGGATGTAATTCATATTAGCCTTACGCATAGCGATACTTATGCAGCAGCTATCGCCATGGCCGAGAAACGTGAAGGCCACCAGGAGCAGGAGGTTAGTGATCGATGCGCGTTGTGACGGGGCAAGAGATGGCACGCCTTGATGCAGCCAGCATCGCAGCTGGTATGCCTGCAGCAGCTCTGATGGAATCTGCCGGGGCAGCAGCTGCAGCAGTGGCTATGGAAATGTGTGGCGAAATTGTTGGTAAACGAGTTCATGTGCTTTGCGGTACTGGCAATAATGGCGGCGATGGGTTTGTGGTGGCTCGTCGTTTGGCCAATGCTGGGGCCCGAGTGCGTGTTTATTTACTAGGAGAAGCAACTCATTTAAGTGGTTCGGCCGCACAATATTATAATATTTTAGGCGAAATGGGCTTACTACCTAGCGAAGTACGCCAGGTAAACGAGCCATTGCGCATTACATTGACTATGGCTGACTTAATTGTTGATGCTATGTTGGGCATTGGTGCTCGTGGTGCACCCCATGGCGTTTATGCCGATATGGTTGACGCTGTTAACGCGGCAGATCGTCCGGTATTGGCCCTGGATGTGCCAACTGGAGTGGACGCTAATACAGGTCAGGTGGCTGGGGTGGCAGTGCAGGCTACGCAAACAGTCACTTTTGGCCTGCTTAAGCTGGGTTTATTACTCCAACCAGGCGCTGGTTGCGCTGGGCGGGTGAGAGTGGTTGACATTGGCTTTCCAGCCTACCATTTAACGCGTCGTGAAGAGGGCTGGGCACAACGCTTTCAGTTGACATCGGCATTGTTAGCTAGTTGGCGGCCTCAACGACCTTGTTGGGCACATAAGGGCTCTTTTGGTCGTGTAATGCTGGTAGCCGGATCTGCCGGCATGCTAGGGGCGGGAGCTTTGGCCGCTACTGCTGCTTTGCGTACAGGTGTAGGTCAACTTAAGTGGGCTGGCCCACAATCACTATGGCCGGTGATGGCCACGAAAGTTACTGAAGCTACAACTCAGGGTTTGCCCGAAGGAGCAGCTGGAAGAATTGGCAAGGCGGCTATTCCGTTAATTAAGCAACACTTAGCTGGTAGCAGCGCCTTGGCCATCGGTCCGGGTTTGGGTCGTTCTGAGGAGACTTTGAGTGTGGTACGGCAAATATGTGAAGGTTTGGATATACCAGCGGTAATTGACGCCGATGGGTTACACGCCCTGGTCGGTGTAAAAATAGCGCCAGATCAGCAGAATGAGACTGCAGCTAAATGGGTGTTGACACCTCATCCAGGTGAAGCGGCAGTGTTATTGGGTTCAACTGTGGCGCAAATTGAGAGCGATCGTCCAGCGGCCGTTGTGGAGCTGGCTAATAAATATAACAGTGTAGTTGTGTTAAAAGGTGTGCCCACATTAATTACGGCTCCAGGTGGAGCGCCGCTATATATAAATTGTACAGGAAACCCGGGCATGGCCACAGGTGGTAGCGGCGATGTGCTAACTGGCGTGATAGCCGCGCTTATAGCTCAAGGGATGCCGCTTTTGCCCGCCGCCGCCGCTGGTGTATATTTACACGGTCTAGCTGGGGATGTAGCAGCTACCGGTGGGGCAATGGGTTTGCTGGCCAGCGATATAGTTACTGCTTTACCCGCGGCTTTGGCCGCTTGCTGGGAGACAAACGGAGGTGCGGCATCTTGAGAGCACCTGCTGGTAGTCGGCGGAGTGCAGGTGATGTACTTCGTCCGGTTTGGGCTGAGGTGAACTTGGCTCACATAAAGGAAAACATACAGCGCATTAACGCTCTTGGTAACAGCAATCGCTCATTGATGGCAGTGGTTAAGGCCAATGCGTATGGCCATGGCTCAATACCAGTGGCGCGAGCAGCCATTGGTGCGGGGGCGTTATGGTTAGGAGTGGCCACACCAGAGGAAGGTATTGCTTTACGCCAAGCGGGGATTAAAGCCCCTATTTTAGTTTTGGGGGCGTTTTTCCCCGGCCAGGAACAAGCTTTTATAGATTATCAGCTTACAGCAACAGCAGCTACCGAGGAAGCGGTGGCTGCTTTATGCCGTTTGGCAAGTGGCCAACGATCGTTCTCTGTCCATATTAAGGTAGATACCGGTATGGGTCGGTTAGGGTTACTGAAGCAAAATGTAGTACCAATGGCTAAAATGATGGCAGCTCACGGTGTGCATATCGATGGTTTATATACTCACTTAGCCACTGCCGATGAACGTAATTTAGACTTCGCAAACCTGCAATTGCAACGTTTTAAGCAAACACAGCAAGCATTAGATGCCAATGGGTTGCGTCCTCGTTGGTTGCATGCGGGCAATAGCGCTGCACTCTTCCGGCTGCCGATGGAGGAATTAAACTTAGTGCGGGTTGGTATTGCAATTTACGGCATGTACCCTTCGCAGTACGTACCCCATAGCTTGCCCCTGCTGCCGGCTTTATCGCTGCATGCACGGGCTGTGGCAGTGCGGCGTTTGCCTGCTGGCAGTCCTATTAGCTACGGTGGTACCTATGTAACCAGCAAGGAGACTAACATTGTAACATTGCCACTAGGTTACGCCGATGGTTTTAGTCGTCTGCTTAGTCACCAGGCGCAGGTATTAATGGGTGGCAAGCGTTATCCCATAGTTGGTAACATAGCCATGGATCAATGCATGGTCGATGTGGGCGATTACCAAGCTAGGGTGGGTGAAGAAGTAGTGCTGTTGGGCCGGCAGGGTAATCAGGAAATTAAGGCTGAAGAATTGGCTGCCGCTATGGGTACAATTAATTACGAAGTCATTTGCATGATCAGTGCTCGTGTGCCACGCGTATATATTAGTGCTACTTAAGCACCAGGCTCGCATTCACGCCATATAGTGCCGTAAACCTATTTTGTATGGCGTGAAGGAGTGCAGTTGTAGTGCGACGTTTGCTTACTTTAGCATTAGTTGGCTTCGCCGCCCAAATGGTGGATGGAGCCCTTGGCATGGGCTATGGTGTCACTTCATCTTCATTGTTAATAATGAACGGTATTTTGCCAGCAATGGCCTCTGCTTCAGTGCATATGGCCGAAGTTGTCACTACGATGGCTTCGGCTGTTTCGCATTGGCGAATGCGAAATGTAGATCGACACATTACCTTATCTTTAGTAGCTCCGGGTGCTATTGGTGCTTTCGCAGGTGCGGTGTTGTTAGCTTCTTTACCGGGCGATATTATGAAACCGTATGTAGCTGGCATGCTATTTTTGCTGGGAGTACTAATTTTAGTCCGCTTCGTCCGTGGACAGCAGTTACCACAAGTGCCAGGGTTAGTGCGCATTCCCGGAAAGAGGTTCCTTTCTGGGTTAGGTTTTGTGGCCGGATTACTCGATGCCACCGGTGGTGGCGGTTGGGGTCCGGTTGCTACCACCACCTTATTAGCACGCACTACTACACCACCGCGTAAGGTAATAGGCTCGGTAGATTCCAGCGAAACAGTCGTGGCTCTGGCTGCTTCAGTAGGTTTCTTGATCACCATGGGCTGGAATGCCTTTAATGTGAGTTGGCTATTGGCGTTGATGATTGGTGGCGTTGTTGCCGCCCCTTTGGCAGCTTGGTTAGTATGTCGGATGCCTGCTCATTTACTAGGCGTTTTTGTTGGTGGGCTTATTGTAGCGACCAATGCCCGCACACTGGTACACGCCTTAGGTCTGGCTGGACCTACAATTCTCTATGTATATGGGGCATTAACTTGTGCCTGGTTATGCTTCTTAGCACTTGCTCAATATAATCGGCGTCGTATGCTGCCCTCTCAGGCCGGAGATTAGGCGTTGCGGGGGAGGCTGTTTGGTAGCCTCCCCTTAGTATTAACGCTTAAAAAACCCCTAGGTATTGATCAATTTCCCATGCGTGTACTTGCGTTTGGTAAACATCCCATTCTATACGTTTGGCTTCTATCAATCTATCGACGATGTGATCGCCTAAGGCCGTTTGTAGTACTTTATCTTTCTCAAATGCGTCGATAGCTTCGGCTAGGCTACCTGGTAGATTCCCGATGCCAGATTCTTGCCTTTGGGTATTACTCATATTGTAAATGTTGTGGATCATTGAAGGTGGCGGTTGTATACGGTGGCGAATGCCATCCAGCCCAGCGGCAATCATCGCTGCGAATGCTAAGTATGGATTGCACGATGGATCGGGAGAACGTAGTTCTACTCGTGTGCTATTACCTCTGGTGGCGGGCACTCGAACTAAAGTGCTGCGGTTTTGCGCTGACCATGATATGTATACTGGCGCTTCGTAGCCGGGTACTAACCTCTTATACGAATTGACGAGTGGATTAGTGACCAATGTCAAACCAGGAGCATGGCGAAGCAACCCGCCGATAAAATAACGACATACATCGGAGAGGCCAAATTCACCTTCCGGATTATCAAAAGCGTTACGCCCATCATGAGTAAATAGCGAAAGGTTAGTATGCATGCCGCTACCGTTTATACCAAAAATGGGCTTTGGCATAAATGTGGCGTGTAATCCGTGTAGTGAGGCAATGGCCCTAGTGACGAATTTAAACGTGGCCACTCGGTCAGCGGTATCAAGGGCGTTATCGTATTTAAAGTCTATTTCGTGTTGCCCGCGAGCTACTTCATGATGTGAAGCTTCCACCTCAAAACCCATCTCTTCAAGTGCTTGCACAATATCGCGGCGAGCATCTTCACCCTTGTCTATTGGCCCCAAATCAAAGTAGCTGGCTTCATCGTGAGTGAGCGGGATGGGGCGACCCTCTTCATCGCGCTTAAATAAGAAAAACTCGCACTCCGGTCCGGCCATCACCTTATAACCCATGGAGTTTGCCTCTTCCAGCACGCGCCGCAACGCATAACGGGGGTCTCCTTGAAAAGGTTCATTATTGGGAAGGTATACATCGCAAATTAACCGACCTACAGCACCCTTATCTCTGGGATGCCAAGTAAAGGTGGTAAAAGTGCTATAATCGGGCCGCAACCGCATGTCTGATTCTTCTATGCGGGTAAATCCTTCAATTGATGAGCCGTCAAACATTATTTCATCGTTCAATGCCCTTTCAAGTTGACTAACAGGAATAGCTACGTTTTTCAGGATACCGAGGATATCGGTGAACTGTAAACGAATGAATTTTACATCCAGTTCGGCAGCTTGGCGCAGAATTATTTCTTTAGACATTTTGCTCAAGGTGGTTCCCTCCCAAATAACAACGTGTGCCGGTTGCTCTCCTTGTCTCCAACAATTGTGCTAGGGCAGCTTGGTTATTTACCGGATATAATGAGGCCAACTTCGATTGCATAGACCATTTGTTTGGACTATTAACCAGAGCACTAGGTGGAGATGCAGTCGAGATGCTATCGCCTTCATTTTGCTGGGAGGCTAAATAAGAGCGGATTCCCGCCAAATTATAACCTTTTGCCAGCAACTGTTTTATACAAATAAGTACATCTACGTCATGGTGGCTGTATATACGCTGGTTACCTTTTGTTCTCTTTGGTTGCAGTAGGTTCTGTTGTTCGTAATAGCGAATTTGCCGTCCCGAAAGACCAGTCAATTTTTGTACGCTGCCAATAGGGTAGATGGGCGCACCATGATCAATATTGGCCACAGGCACCACTCCTCACAGGAATAATCTGACATGATGCTAACACGCATAGCTCCTCAATGTCAACATTGTGTTAATAAAGTTAACGCATTATCTGGGTTCTATATATTACTTGACACCACATTGCTTGCGTAACATAATGAAAATGTGGAAACTAATGTCGGTAATATGAAGGAAATTCCTCGCAAAAAATCGAAAATAATTACGCACAAATAACGAACCCATTGTTATTAAAAAAGGGGGGCGTTGCACTGCAAACCTAAGGCAAGAGTAAGGATGGTTGGACAAATACTTACTAAAAGGGAGGTATATGCGTGAAAAAGCTACTAGTTGCTTTTGTAACCGCTATACTATTGATCTCGAGTTGTACTGGGCTAATATTTGCGGAAAAAACGGAAATTCTGTGGGCTACATGTTGCGGACAAGCGGACCGCACACAGTTGTTCGATCAGCTTGCTAAGCAATATATGGCTGAAAATCCTAACGTGGAAATCACTGTGATCTGGCCACCGGGTTCATATAACGACACACTGAAAACTTGGATTGTGGCCGGATCAGGAGCCGACGTAATGTGGATAGGGCAAGGCTTAATGGATATGGCCGACATGATGCTACCCTTGAATGACCTGGTTTCCGATAGATCTGTTGGTACAATTCATCCAAAGTTGCTACAAAAAGCTAGTTGGAACGGGGCGCAAATAGGCATACCGTTCGGCGCTAATGCGAACGTATTAACATACAATAAAGATATGTTAAGTGAATACGGTATAGCTAGTCCCACCGCAAAATGGACATGGGATGACGCCTATGCTATGGGGAAACGCATAGCTAAAGACCTAGACGGCGATGGCAGAATTGATCAATGGCTGATAACCCCAGTTATTGGTGTTAACTTTTACCAGGCGGACGATTTTTACACCGCAGATATGCGCCACACAAATTTGACCAATCCTGTGCATATTGCTGCATCGCAATTCCTTTTAGATACTCTTACAGGTAGAAATGGCATCTGCCCGCCAGGTCAAACATATCAAAGCCAGCAGTTTTACCTGGCTAAGAAAGTGACATTCCTACAAATTGGGCCTTTCAGCCTACCAACTCTAAGGAGCGAATCCAGTTTTGATTGGGATATAGTACCCGCTCCAGCCTTTGTTTACAATGGCAAGCGGTACGATTCGTCAGCAGTAGCTTTAGAGAGTTGGTCGGTGAATAAAGAAAGCAAGAATCCTAAGGTTGCCGCAGACTTTGTCCGCTGGCTGCTACAACCTGCAGCTATGCAGCAAGTTGCCGATGCTGGTATAGTTATACCTACCCTTCCTCGAGTGCAATCAGCCTTTTTAAAGCAACCAACACCACCGAAGAACCTAAACGCCTTCTTTAACGCGCTTGAGAATGCCAAAATAACCATGGCCGATCACCCAGCTTACAGCTATGTTAACAGGGTGTTATCGACTGGTGGCAATGAACTTTACAACAAGGTATATAGAGGAGAAACATCCGCAGCTACAGCTTTCCCAGAATTGGATAAACAGATTAACGCAATTTTGGCTGAATGGTGGGCGAAATAGAAACAACCGAAACTGGTTTGCATTGTGCGCGGGTGTCTCAATAGGGGCACCCGCTTTGTGTAACTACCTATGGTTTCTGGAAAAAGCTACATGTGGTATTATTCATGGTAGAAACGAGGTGCCCAATGGATATTGCCAGAGTACATAACTCCTTGGTACAGTGGCTTAAAGATGAAGTGGCGGCTGCCGGTGCGCAAGGAATTGCGCTTGGTTTATCTGGTGGTATTGATTCGGCTGTTGTGGCTGGGTTGGCACAGCGTGCTTGTGCAGATAAGGTACTAGGCGTAATTATGCCATGTCACAGCAATAAACAAGATGAGGATGATGCCTTTTTAGTAGCCTCACATTTTGGCATAAAAACGCAGCGTGTAGACTTATCACCAGTCTACGATCACCTGTTACAGATAGTAGGTGCTAACAATGCGCAGCAATTTGAGTTTGCGATGGCTAAAGCTAACATAAAACCTCGCTTGCGCATGGTGAGCGTATACTACCTAGCTAATTGTAACAATTACTTGGTAGCAGGCACTGACAATCTTTCTGAATATACGGTGGGGTATTTCACTAAATATGGAGATGGTGCAGCCGATTTACAGCCTATTATTAAACTGGTGAAACGCGAGGTACAGCAACTGGCGGAATACCTGGGTGTACCGCGGGCTGTGATTGACAAAGTCCCTTCTGCTGGGTTGTGGCCAGATCAAACCGATGAGAATGAGATGGGTTTTAGTTACGACTTACTCGATACCTACATTCGTACTGGTATCGGGCCCCAATGGTTGAGCCAGAAAGTGGAAGAGATGCGCCGACGTAGTGAGCACAAAAGAAACCTACCACTAGCTGGTCCGGTGGGCGAATGGGAGGAGCAAAACTAATGGATGCCTCGTACGACATTACCATTATTGGTGCTGGGCCTGGCGGTTATGTGGCGGCTATACGTGCTGCTCAAATGGGAGCGCGGGTAGCTTTA
>CAYMKM010000003.1:20633-38188 GCA_964390985.1 uncultured Clostridia bacterium
ACCAGTAAGCACGTGATTATAGCCACTGGTAGCAAGCCACTTGTATTTCCTAGTTTCGCTTACGATGGAGAGCGTGTTATCACTTCAGATGAAGTATTAAATCTGCAAACACTCCCGAATAGTTTGGTGATAATTGGTGGTGGTGTAATTGGCTGCGAATACGCCAGTATTTTCGCTGCGCTGGGCACCAAAGTGACAGTCATTGAAGCGCTCCCAGCCATACTGCCTTCCATAGATGATGAGATAACTCGCCTACTCACTAGTTATCTGCGCCGCCGTCGGGTGGATATTCACACAAACACGCGTGTGAGTGCCGTACAACATGATGGAGCCAAGGTGCAGGTGCTATTGGAAGGTGCAGCGCCAATAGCTTGTGATTTAGTAATGTTAGCGGTAGGACGCCGTGCTCATACTACGGGACTGAATTTAGAAGCTGCTGGTGTGGCTGTGAATAAAAAGGGCGAAGTGATAGTTGATGCCCATATGAAGACCAGTGCAGAGGGTGTTTACGCAATCGGTGATGTTACTGGTACGCCTTGGAAATTAGCGCATATGGCTTCCCGACAAGGGGTGGTGGCTGTGGAGAATATTCTTGGCCAACACACAAAAATGAACTACAACGCAGTACCAGCCGCTGTATTCACAGACCCGGAAATAGCTACAGTGGGTTTGAGCACGCAAGCAGCCCAAGAAGCCGGTATAGAGGTTACTACGGCGAAATTCCCATTTATGGCTTGTGGCAAGGCATTAGCGAGTGGGCAGACAGCAGGTTTTGTTAAGGTGGTTGCCGAGAAACAAAGCGGTAAATTGTTAGGTGCTCACATTATTGGTCCGCAAGCTTCCGTTCTTATTGCGGAGGCTACCTTGGCTCTGCAGCAGGAGCTGACCGCTAAGGAACTGGAAACCGTGATTCATGCGCATCCTACGCTTCCGGAAGCGTTTTATGAAGCGGTTGCGGGCATAGAGGGCTTAGCAATTCATATTTAATACACATACCCCAGGCATCATGCGGCAACGCTAGTACAAGCGACTACGCTAGTACAAGCGACTGGGGGTGTTTTTATGCAACAAATAGCTATATCTGGGCCTGAAGCACAGGATCCCGTGCGCAGTTCACAATATGAATGGCTCTTAACAAACGGTAAGGGCGGATTCGCTGCTGGCACCGTAGCTGGTCTGCCAACACGGCGCTATCACGGACTTTTAGTGGCTGCCCAACGCCCCGAAGAACGACAAATGCTTTTAACAGGGTTACAGGAAGAACTGCTGATTGAGGAAGAACACTGGCACCTTGGCGCCACTCGATATCCTGATTTATGGCATCCCCAGGGTTATCGTAACATTCATCGTTTTACCTTGTATCCCACGCCACGTTGGACATATGCCAATGATACATGGATGCTTACAAAAACAGTGACCATGATTCGTGGCAGCAACACGGTGGTTATTGGCTATCGTCTGCTGAAAGCTCCAGCAAAGGCTACGCTTTTGTTGCGGCCAATGGTGGCTATGCGCAGCTACCATGGCGTGCAAAAAGAGGGACAGGTAGCTTATGAAGTGGAACCTACGAATGCAATGTGCCGCGTCATAGGCCCATCTGATTTTCCTGAGTTGCTTCTGGGCGTTTCAGGAGCATCTGCGTGTTCTTTTGCATCGCGGGCAGCTTGGTATCGGCGAATTCAATATGCTATTGAGCGGTTGCGCGGGTTAGAGTATGAAGAAGATTGGTTTAGCCCAGGGTTATTTCATGTGCAGTTGCATGTGGGGCAGGAGGTTTGGTTTTGGGCTAGTGCTGATGGAGTTATCATGCCTGATCAACAAATTGTGCAGGCCAACCAACAATCGTCCAGGCGCATACCAGAGCTGCTTAAAAAGGCCGGTCAACCCACTGGCGCTGCCGCTTGTTTGGTGGTAGCTGCCGATGCTTACATAATCGAGCGCAACGATGCAACAAGTGTTATCGCTGGCTACCCTTGGTTTACCGATTGGGGTCGCGATGCGATGATTTCCTTACCCGGTTTGTTCCTGGCCACAGGCCGGGCGAGTGAAGCGGTCGGTGTTTTAGCCACATTTGCTAATGCCAGCAAAGATGGCTTGATTCCCAACCGATTCCCTGATGAAAGCGTAACGCCTGAGTATAACACTGTTGATGCGTCATTATGGTTTATTTATGCTTGGTGGAAATACGGTCAATACACTGGCGACTGGCAGTTTTGTGCCCAGTTGTGGCCGACAGTACGCTCAATAATCGATGGTTACCGCCTAGGGACGCAGTTTAATATTCATGTCAATGAGCGCGGTCTAGTGTGTGCAGCAGCAGAAGGTTTCCAGCTCACCTGGATGGATGCTAAAGTGGGAGATTGGGTGGTTACTCCACGCCGAGGCTACCCAGTTGAGGTGAATGCTTTATGGTACAACGCCCTATGTTGTGCGGCTCAAGTTGGCCGGAATATTGACCCTCAGTTTGCTGACCGCTGTGTTGAATGGGCAAAGCAGACACGATTATCGTTTGTCGCTACTTTTTGGCTGTCCGATGCTGGTTACTTGGCAGATCTTATAAACCAAAATGGGAAGGTCGATACCAGTTTGCGTCCGAACCAACTGCTAGCATTGAGCTTGCCATTTCCTTTACTAGCAGGTGAACAAGCACGGCAAGTGCTGTACGCTGTGTGGAAGCATTTACTTACGCCTATGGGGTTGCGTTCACTCTCACCCACTCATCCGGACTATCATCCTTATTACCAGGGCAATCAGCTTAAGCGAGATGCTGCATATCACCAAGGTACGGTTTGGGCTTGGTTAATAGGGCCATTTATTACAGCGTATCGCTATGCATATGGCCGCAACACAAACACGGCAAATATCAGCAGACGTCTACTGGCACCTTTGCTTGATCATTTAACCTCTGCTGGCTTGGGTCATATATCAGAAGTGTTTATGGCAGACACACCGCATAAAGCGTGTGGTTGTTTTGCCCAAGCTTGGAGTGTAGCTGAACTACTGCGATTATGGGCAGAAGAATTTCAAGGTGAACCTTTGGAGTTGCCAGATGCAATTATGGGCTGATTTCCATACTCATACCGTATATAGTCATGGGCAAGGGAGTGTGCAAGAGAACGTACAGGCTGCCTATAAAGCAGGTTTGCGGGCAGTAGGCATTACCGATCATGGACCAGCTAACCTATTTGGGGTGGGTGTGCGTGGATTAAATATGTTCGCTCGCATTCGCCAAGATGCCCAGCGGGCTGCGTTAGCAACACCAGGGTTACAAGTTTTAGTGGGTGTAGAGGCTAATGTAGTGGGTACCAATGGCCAACTTGACATACCAGCGTGGTTACAGGCGGAATTAGATATTGTACTAGCGGGATTGCACGTGCTGGTTCGGCCGCAAATGTATTGGCCAGCGGCACAGTTAGCAGGCAAGAATTTACTAGCCCGAGCTTGGCAAGGTGGGAGAAAGGCGGCTTTAGTTGCTAATACGGACGCTTTGGTAGCTGCCGTATATAAAAATAGAATTCACATTGTTACTCATCCTGGTTATAGACTACCTGTTGATACAAAGGAGCTGGCAAAAGCTTGTGCTGCTCGCAATACAGCAATGGAAGTTAACACCAGCCATCCCCACAACACAACTGATTATGTACGCTTGGTTTTTGAAGCTGGGGCAAAGTTGGTGGTAAACAGCGATGCGCATAAACCAGGTCGGGTAGGTGATTTGGCAGCTGGCCAGCAATTGCTAAAAAAGGCTGACATTCCAGTGTGCGCAGTAATAAATGCTTGTATAAAATGAGAACCAGACCTTGCTAAAAGGTATCAAAAAAGATGAAAGCGAAGTAAGATGCTGAACAACAACTAGTTGGCAAACCAAAGGTGGCCATTTAAATGAGCATCAGCATCAGTTTTGTTATCATCACCGGATTATCAGGCGCTGGCAAATCCGAAGCAATGAAATGCTTCGAAGATATGGGCTGGTTTTGTGTAGATAATTTGCCTCCAGCGCTAATTCCTAAGTTTGCCGAGTTGTGTACTCAATCTATGGGTAAGGTGAGCCGAGTGGCCATCGTTAGCGATATTCGCGGTGGCGATTTTTTCGATTCGCTTTATGATGCCCTGCAAACCATGGAGGGGACTGGCTTCACCCAACGCATTTTATATCTCGAAGCATCTGATGATACTTTAGTGCGTCGTTTTAAGCAAACCCGGCGTCGGCATCCGTTGGCTCCCCAAGGTAGCATTCTCGAAGGCATTAGGGCCGAACGTCAGCGTTTAGAAGGTTTACGTGGCCGCGCTCATAAAATAATTGATACTTCTAATATAACCACCCGACAGTTGCATGCAGAGATCACCCGCGAATATGGTGAGCGGGAGACCGACCGCATGAATGTGGCTATCATCTCTTTTGGTTTTAAACACGGTATACCGATGGATGCCGATATGGTATTGGATGTTCGTTTTCTGCCTAACCCGCATTATGTGGCATCGTTGAAACCACTTACCGGCAACCATATTGATGTGAAAGAGTATGTTTTGCGGTGGTCGGTCACGCAGCGTTACCTGACCAAGTTGTGCGAACTCATTGATTTCTTATTGCCCCAGTTTGTGAACGAGGGTAAAACTCATTTTATTTTGGCAATCGGCTGCACCGGGGGGCAGCATAGATCAGTAGTGGTTGCTAATTATTTAGGAGATTACATTCGGCAGCGCGGATATAACGTGCGAGTTGATCATCGCGATATTGATGAAGAACGCCCGGTGGAGTACCAGGCTTATTAAAAATGTGAGGGCTGGAGGCCATGTCTTTTAGAGTAGTGAAGTGGTTGTATCCGGGTATGCGTGTAAAACGCTGGATATTATTACTTGGCGCAGGCATATTACTTATTTGTGGTGGGCTTACGCTTATTATGGATATCTCCACCATGAGTTTTATTGAGCATTGGTTTACGCAAATAGTAAAGACCAGTATCCACTTACCTGTATATTGGCGGTTAATAACTGGTTTATGCGTGATAGTCAGCGGTATTGTCTTAGTTTGCATAGGTGTTCGGCAGACTGTCCGTACGCTTTTGCGCGAATTGGCTCCCACGGAAGCAGATAATGTGGCTGATATTATGTTTATCCGCCGGACTTTGCGGCGGGGTCCGCATGTGGTTGTAGTGGGTGGTGGTACCGGGTTATCTACACTGTTACGAGGCTTAAAAGAGCATACCAGTAATATCACGGCTATTGTTACTGTTGCTGATGATGGTGGTAGTTCTGGGGTTTTGCGCGCAGAATTGGGCATGTTGCCACCTGGCGATATTCGCAACACATTAGTAGCTTTGGCTGATGCTGAAACACTGCTACAAAAGCTGTTTCAATACCGGTTTCCTGGTGGCAACGGCTTGGCAGGTCATAGTTTCGGTAATTTGTTTATTGCAGCTATGCAACAGGTGGCCGGCGATTTTGAAACAGCTGTGCGCGAGTCTTCCCGGGTACTGGCTATTCGCGGTACAGTGCTTCCCAGTACTCTACAGCCAGTAGTATTACATGCCGAATATGCTGATGGCAGTGAAATATCCGGGGAGAGCTGCATACCTAACATTGGAAAGACAATTCGCCGGGTATTCATTACACCAGCTGATGTACACCCGTTACCCGATGCTATACGCGCCATAGATACTGCCGATATAATTGTGTTAGGTCCGGGTAGTTTGTATACTAGTGTTATACCTAACCTACTGGTACATGAGTTAACTGAAGCAATTCGGAAGTCATCAGCTGTGACAATATACGTCTGTAATATCATGACACAACCAGGGGAGACAGGTGGCTACACTGCTGCAGACCATTTGGCAGCCATTCTGCGTCACACCGGCGATGGGTTGATTCACTATTGCCTGGCTAACAATGCACCTATTAGCGATTCGGCGCTGCAGCGTTACCGTGAACAGGGTGCCTTCCCAGTAAAGGCTGATGTGGCCGCCATGCGTGCACTGGGAATCACCCCTGTTTTGCAACCTATCATTAGTAAAAATGATTTGGTACGCCACGATCCTACTGCGCTAGCTAATGCAGTGTTGAAAGTAGCTGGGCATTGGTGTCCAGCGGTACGGTAACCACAGGTATTCATTGAATAGAGGGAGTGCCTTGCACTACGCCACCAGAGTAAAAGATGAACTTGCGCGCATTATTCCCGAAACCCTATGTTGTCGCTGTTGGGAGATGGCTGGGCTAGCCCAAGCAACGCCCCTGGCGGGTAGTTCGCTCCTCTTATCTTTGCGCCATGCTAGTTTAGCTCGCAAATTTCTTCTTCTACAAAAAGAGACAGGTAGTAAAAGGCCATTATTAAATATTAATCGGAACAGGCGATATCGGTACATGATTGATATGCCTGAGTTTCCGCCATTGGATATCAACGCACAAGGGTTGCCAGCTCGACGTTGCTGCCAACGGGCGTTTATTAGGGGAGCATTCTTAGCAAAAGGCTCCATTACTGATCCTGATCGCACATACCACTTAGAAATAACTACAGATTCAGCTAGGTTTGCCCACCTATTGGTGCAGGTGTGCGAAGAATGGGGCTTACACGCCCAGGAGATTCCTAAAAGACGAGGTTATGTAGTTTACCTTAAGGATGGCGAATCGATCAGCGAGTTTTTGCGTTTTGTAGAAGCGCATCAAGCCCTATTGGATTGGGAGAATACCCGTATTGTAAAAGATATGAAGAACACAGTGAACCGACTAGTGAACGCTGAGACCGCCAATGTAGATAAAACAGTGACTGCAGCCATGATGCAAATTGCCGGCATCAAATTCCTGATGGATAAAATGGGTTTGGAGAAACTACCTCACAGATTACGTGAAATTGCTCGTGTTCGTTTAGATATGCCCTACGCTAGCCTTACAGAATTAGCGGAAAACTTGGATCCGCCCATTAGCAAATCGGCGGCAAATTACCGTTTGCGTCGGCTACTTAATATAGCCTATGAGCAAGGATTTCAATATGAGCAGACGAATAATCTCGAAAAGTTAAGTAAGTAGCAGGACAGACTGGAAGCAAAGCGAAATAATGCAAGCAAATACTAGAAGTAAACAAGGAAGTTTTATACACTAAGTGGGACATATGATGCACTGCCCGGGACAACAGCTATCCCGAGCGGTATGGTTATAAAAAAGTACCAAAGGGAGTAGGGTTATGCCCCAATTACATATTCTGCGTCGAATTGTACCGGAAATAGACGAACTGATTGAGAGACGTTATACAGTCCTGCAGAATGTATTCTTTTTGCAACCAGTAGGACGGCGTGCTTTAGCCGGAAAGCTTTCTTGGCCGGAACGCATGGTGCGCAAAGAAATAGAATTCCTACGTGAAGCTGGTTATCTACACTCTGCACCAGGTGGCATGGAAGTTTCTCAAGCCGGGCAACGCATGCTAAGCGGGTTGCATAGTATCATCCGTTCTATACATGGACTATCCGATTTAGAACAAGCCTTAGCGCATCGATTAAATCTGCAGCATGTAGTGGTAGTAGCCGGCGATGCTGATCGCGATGATACTGTGAAAAAAGAGATTGCTCGGGCCACAGCAAAATTTTTAAATGAAACTCTGCGCAATGAAGATATTCTGGCGGTAACCGGAGGGACTACTTTAGCGGAAGTAGCCAACCATTTGCCAATGAATCAGGGCGGGCGAGATTTGTTGGTTGTACCAGCCCGCGGGGGCCTGGGTGAAGATGTTGATATTCAAGCAAATACTATTGTAGCGCGCATTTCGCAACGGTTAGGAGGTAGTTACCGCTTACTGCATGTATCGGATGATCTATGTGAGGAGGCAATGGCTTCTATTGCCAGTGACCCGAAAATAAAGCAGGTAATCAAACTAATACGCTCAGCGCGCATCGTGTTACACGGCATTGGTTCGGCGGAAGATATGGCCCGTCGACGTGGTTTACCACCCGAGCAAATTGAAAGCTTACATAAAAAGGCAGCAGTAGGTGAAACGTTAGGTTACTATTTCAACCCTAAAGGTGAAATTGTATATACTACCAGCAGTGTGGGTTTGTGCCTTGATGATTTACGTAAAACTGAGGTAGTTATTGCCGTAGGTGGCGGGCATAGCAAAGCAGAGGCAGCGCTGGCTGTGCTTTCTACTCATCTCCAGCATGTTTACATTACAGATGAGGGTGCTGCCCGGGCAATGCTCGATAAGCTGGGACCGGCTTAGAAAACCGCTCAGCATACTATCAACCAAGCATTTTAAGGAGGCAATTTTGATGAGTATTCGTGTTGCAATTAACGGTTTCGGACGCATAGGGCGTAATGTGTTCCGCCACGCTTGCAACGATCCGGAGATTGAGTTCGTAGCCATTAACGATCTAACCGATGCCAGTATGCTGGCGCATTTGCTCAAGTACGACTCGGTGCATGGCCGGTTTGACGGAGAGATCACTTATACTGACAATTCTATTGTAGTGAACGGAAAAGAGATCAAAGTGTTAGCGGAGAGGAACCCAGCTGACCTACCGTGGAAAGAGTTAAACGCTACCTATGTAGTGGAATCTACCGGGCTATTTCGCAGCCGCGAAAAGGCTGCTTTGCACCTGGAAGCGGGGGCCAAAAAGGTTGTCATTAGCGCTCCGGCTAAAAAAGAAGATATCACTGTTGTCATGGGTGTTAATGAAGATAAATACGATGCTGCTAATCATCATGTGATCTCTAACGCTTCCTGCACAACCAACTGTCTGGCACCAGTGGCCAAAGTACTCAACGATAAATTTGGCATTGTCCACGGGCTTATGACCACAATTCACTCCTACACAAACGATCAACGGATCTTAGATTTACCCCATAGCGATAAACGGCGGGCACGCGCTGCTGCTGTTAACATAATTCCTACCACTACCGGAGCTGCTGTTGCAGTAGGTTTAGTACTGCCAGAGTTAAAAGGGAAACTCGATGGGACCTCCATGCGCGTTCCCACTCCAGATGTATCAATGATTGACTTGGTAGCACAGTTAAAAACCAACACATCAGCTGAAGAAGTGAATGATGCCTTCCGTAAGGCTGCGGCCGGAAGAATGCAGGGTATATTGGGTGTTGCCGATGAAGAACTGGTATCTATGGATTTCTTAGGCGATTCGCGTTCAGCTATTGTAGATGCTGCTAGCACCACTGTAATGGATGGCAACTTCATCAAGGTTATTGCTTGGTATGACAACGAGTGGGCGTACTCAGTCCGCGTGGTTGATTTGATCAAATACATGGCTAGTAAGTAGGGAGAAACTACCGGCGGGTGGCGTGGCTGTGGCTAAACCATCCGCCGTTCATTTGTTACATACGCGGAGGGGATAACCGTGGCCAAAATGACAATCGATGATATAGACGTTAAAGGCAAACGCGTATTGGTACGTGTTGATTATAACGTGCCTATGGAAGATGGGATCATCACTGACGATAAACGCATCACCGCCTCGCTACCAACTTTGCGCAGTTTATTGCAGCGGGGAGCAGCGTTGGTGCTTATGTCTCACCTGGGTCGGCCGAAAGGTGTAACCGAAAATTTGCGCTTGAACCCAATTGGCCAACGGTTGAGTGAGCTATTAGGACAACCTGTGCGCAAGGTTGGTGATTGCATAGGTCCCGAAGTTGAATCTGCTGTTAGCGAACTTAAACCCGGCGAAGTGCTTTTGCTGGAAAATTTGCGTTTCCACAAAGAAGAAGAGGCCAATGATCCCCAGTTTGCGCAGGCCCTTGCTAAATTGGGTGATGTATACGTTAACGATGCATTTGGCGCTGCCCACCGTGCCCATGCCAGTACAGAAGGGGTGGCACGCTATTTACCAGCAGTAGCCGGCAAACTGTTATCTCGCGAGATCGAGGTTTTGGGCAATGCTTTGGACAACCCCGAGCGACCTTTTGTAGCAATTTTAGGTGGTGCTAAAGTATCCGATAAAATTGCGGTAATAAGAAACCTCATTGCGAAGGTGGACGTGCTTATTATTGGTGGTGGTATGGGTTACACCTTTTTGCGAGCACAAGGTTATGAAATTGGCACATCACTTTTAGACGCAGAGCGCATTGAGTTGGCTCGCCAATTATTGGTCGAGGCCGAGCAACAGGGTGTTAAGTTCCTGCTACCTGTCGATTTGGTAATTGCTGATCGTTTTGCAGCTGATGCTAAAACGCGCATTGTTTCCATATCGGAAGTTCCAGCTGATTGGATGGGATTGGATATTGGACCGCGCACTCGTCAGATTTTCGCCGATGAGGTGCGCCAAGCCAAAACTGTTATTTGGAACGGGCCGATGGGTGTTAACGAATGGGAGGCCTTTGTAGCCGGCACTCGCGCTGTGGCTGAAGCGTTAGCAACTTGCCCTGGTACCACCATCATTGGTGGGGGAGACTCAGCAGCTGCAGTGGAAAAAATAGGTCTAGCTGATAAAATGACCCATGTATCTACCGGTGGCGGTGCCAGTTTAGAGTTCTTAGAGGGAAAAGATCTACCTGGCCTAACTGCATTGAACGATAAATAAGTATATAAACAAACGTGGAGGCCATAACATGCGGAAACCGTTTATAGCTGGTAACTGGAAAATGTATAAGACAGTGTCTGAGGCTGTACATATGGTTGAGGAATTAAAGACATTGCTAGACGACAATAACAGCGTGGAAGTGGCTATTTGCCCACCGTTTACCTCTCTGGCAGCTGTTGGAGAACTGTTGCGGGGTTCTAGTATAAAGCTGGGAGCGCAAAACCTATATTGGCAAAAAGAAGGCGCTTATACAGGTGAAGTTTCCCCATTAATGCTGGCTGACTTAGGGGTTGACTACTGCATTATCGGTCATTCAGAGCGGCGGGCCTACTTTGGTGAAACAAACGAAGATGTCAACCGTAAAGTACAAGCGGCCCTAGCGCAAGGATTGGGTGTAATAATGTGCGTAGGTGAAACGTTGGATCAAAGACGTTCGGGTCAAACTTATGCAGTGGTAAAAACTCAAGTAGAGCAAGGTTTAGCTGGTATAAGCGTATCAGAAACAGAGAAGTTGGTAGTAGCTTATGAACCAGTGTGGGCCATTGGCACCGGCGAGACCGCCACTGGCGAAGATGCTAACGCAGTTATTACCTACATACGTAAGACACTTGCAGACGTTATGGGCAGCGAGCAAGCATTGGCTACACGTATTCAATATGGAGGTAGTGTGAAACCGGCGAACATAAAGGATATTATGTCGCAACCAGAAATTGATGGGGTACTAGTGGGCGGTGCCAGCCTCGATGCCGCTTCGTTCGCTAAAATCGTAGGGTACTAAAGGTTTTGCACAATTGACCTAGGGAGATGGAAGATTTGACACTGGCACGAGGCCCATTGGCCCTGATTATAATGGATGGTGTTGGTTTGAATGCTGACACTCGCGGCAACGCAGTGGCAGCAGCCAACACACCGGTCCTCGACTCTCTATTTGCTAATAGACCTTGGTCACAACTATTGGCCTGTGGCGAAGCAGTGGGTCTTATGGCTGGGCAAATGGGTGATTCTAATGTCGGTCATTTGAATTTGGGCGCTGGCCGCGTTGTTTACCAAGATATGTTGCGCATTCTGCGTGAAGTAGAAAGTGGAAAAATATTTAAAAACGAAGTGCTACAAAACATTATGGATCAAGTGGCTACAGCCGGCACGGCTTTGCATTTAATGGGATTGGTTTCTCATGGTGGTGTGCACAGCCACAGCCAACACCTATTTGCTCTGATTAAAATGGCCAAAGAACGCGGTGTGGGGCGGGTATACATTCACGCTTTCACTGATGGTCGCGATGTACCTCTCGATAGTGGTCTGGGCTATATAGAAGAATTAGCACAGGTGGCTTCCGGCTACGAGAACGTTAAAATAGCTTCGGTCTCAGGCCGTTATTATGCAATGGATAGAGATAAGCGCTGGGATAGAACTCAGATGGCTTATAACGCTATTGTTCATGGGCAAGGTAGGCAAGCAACGAGCGGTATGCAGGCTGTTCAAGCAGCATACGCTCGTGAGGAGACCGATGAGTTTATCATTCCCACTGTTATAACAGATGGTGATGGTCAGCCAATTGGTCCCGTACATAACGGCGATGGCGTGCTGTTTTTCAACTTCAGGGCCGATCGTGCCCGGCAGATGACCAGTGCTTTTATCAACGAAGACTTCAGTGGTTTCGCCCGAGCGATCGGTAAGCTAAAGGTGTATTTTACTTCGCTCACCCGTTACGATGCTAGCTTTGATGTGCCCTACGCGTATCCGCCGCTTGATTTAGCTAACACTTTTTCAAAGGTGATTGCCGATCAAGGTTGGCGGCAGTTACATATTGCTGAAACGGAAAAGTGGGCGCATGTTACCTACTTCTTCAACGGAGGGCGGCAAGAGCCGTATCCTGGAGAAGACCAAGTGCTTATACCTTCTCCTAAAGTTGCGACTTACGATTTACAACCGGAGATGAGCGCCCTGGCCGTAACTGAACGCGTGCTGGCAGAGATGGCCCGCGATTATTACGAAGTCATTATTCTTAATTTCGCTAATGGCGATATGGTGGGGCATACTGGTAACATGGCAGCTACTATAAAAGCCATTGAGACTGTAGACACTTGCATTGGTAAAATATTATCAGCCTTAGTTGAAAAAGGCGGACAAGCTCTCATTACCGCCGATCACGGCAACAGCGATCAAATGATTGAATACACTACGGGTGGTCCACACACATTCCATTCATTGCACCCTGTTCCATGCATATTGGTGTCTGATGCGCTAAATCATGTAAAATTACGTAATGGTGTTTTGGGCGATGTGGCACCCACATTGTTGGAGATGTTAGGTTTACCCCAGCCCAGTGAGATGAGCGGGCAGAGTTTAATAATTTACGAATCAGACCGGTGAGCCGCCTGGCGGCACCTGGATTTGAGAAAGAGGAAACTATAGGAGGTTACCAACATGACTATTATTGAACATGTGATGGCCAGAGAGATTCTAGATTCGCGCGGTAATCCCACCGTTGAGGCGGAAGTGGTATTATCGAGTGGCGTGGTGGGCAGAGCTGCTGTCCCTTCTGGCGCATCAACTGGCGCTTACGAAGCAGTAGAGCTGCGTGACGGCGATGCTGACCGTTATATGGGAAAAGGTGTACAAAAAGCAGTTGATAATGTAAACCAAATCATTGCTCCAGAAGTTGTAGGCATGGATGCGCTGGATCAAGCGGGTATCGATAAACTGCTAATTGGTTTGGATGGTACCGCTAATAAAGCTAATTTAGGGGCAAATGCCATACTTAGTGTATCGCTCAGTGTGGCCAAGGCTGCTGCGGATGCTAGCGGTTTGGCGTTGTTCCAGTATTTGGGCGGTGTTAATGGGAAAACGCTCCCAGTTCCTATGATGAACATCCTTAACGGTGGCGAGCACGCTGATAACAACGTAGATATTCAAGAGTTTATGATTATGCCGGTAGGGGCTCCTTGTTTTGCAGAGGGTTTGCGTTGGGGCGCCCAGGTATTTCATAGTCTGAAAAAGGTTTTAAAAAGTCAGGGCCTAAACACAGCGGTGGGCGATGAAGGCGGTTTTGCGCCTAACTTGCGGTCAAATAGGCAAGCTCTCGATGTAATAATGGAAGCTGTGCAAAAAGCAGGCCTTACTCCTGGGAAAGATATCGCTTTCGCTTTGGATGTAGCTTCTACCGAAATGTTTAAGGATGGCAAGTACCACTTTGAAGGCGAAGGCTTAAGCCGGAATACCGCCGAGATGATCTCGTTTTACCGTGAATTAATTGACGCGTACCCAATTATTTCTATTGAAGACCCTTTATCTGAAGATGAGTGGGAAGGCTGGCAGCAAATCACTCAGGAGCTGGGTAAACGCGTACAGCTAGTGGGCGATGACTTGTTTGTAACCAATACAGAGCGGCTCTCCCGTGGTATTAAAAACAACGTAGCCAACTCTATTCTCATTAAAGTGAATCAAATAGGTACGCTAACAGAAACACTTGATGCAATTGAAATGGCAAAGCGGGCTGGCTATACGGCTATTATTTCGCATCGCTCTGGTGAAACCGAAGATACTACCATTGCCGATATTGCTGTAGCTACTAACGCTGGGCAAATAAAGACAGGTGCTCCTTCTCGTACCGACCGAGTGGCTAAGTATAACCAGCTGCTCCGTATTGAACAGGTTTTGGGAGACATTGCTGTTTACCCGGGCAAATCTGCTTTTTATAACCTATAAGTTGCCAGGCTAGGATAGTATGTGTTAAAATCAGACGCATGGGCTAGGCAATAAGGGGTGGAGTGTATTGGTCGTCACCTTATTAATGGTATTGCAGTTTCTCATCTCTTTCTTTTTGATTGTGGTAGTATTGCTGCAAAAGAGTAAGGGTGAAGGGTTAGGTTCAATTGGCGGTGGAGCCCAGATGTTCTTTGATAAGGCTAAAGGCTTCGATCGTACATTGGAGCGAGCCACTACCTTTGCTGCAGTCGCTTTTATGTTGCTTTCGGTGATATTAGCCGTCATTATTTGATTGGCTATATTGAAAAGACTATATACTAAGAGCGCGGGCTACCGTTAGGTATGTCCGCGCTTGCATTCTAAGGCTATGCTATGTCGGGACAGCAACACATGTTATAATAACTATGCAATAAGGGGTGAGAGCGGGTGCCTAAGGTTGTAGCCACAAACCGCAAGGCGCGGCATGATTATCACATTGCGGAAACATTCGTCGCCGGGATGGTGTTGCAAGGGACGGAAGTTAAGTCTATGCGCGCCGGCAAAATTAACCTACGTGATAGTTTTGCTCGCATTGAGGGCAATAATGTTGTATTGTACAATATGCACATTGCCCCGTACGACCATGGCAACCGCTGGAACCATGAGCCAGACCGGCCTAGACGGTTATTGTTGCGGCGTGATGAAATTCGGCACTTAATAGGCAAGGTGCGCGAACAAGGGTTTACTTTAATACCGCTTTCGGCATTTTTTGACGCACGTGGTTATGCCAAACTCGACCTGGCATTGGCTAGAGGTAAAAAGCAGTGGGATAAACGGGAGGATATAGCCAGGCGAGATGCGCAAAGGGAGATTGAGCGAGCGGTACGTACAAAAGCAAAACGAGGGGGCGAGTAGGCTCGACGGCTTGCGTTTGTATAGCATAAGCGGGTCGAGATCGCCGCGGTCTCGTAAAACAGCGGCACGGCATATAACTGCCAACAACGAATACGCACTCGCAGCCTAATTAAGTAGGTTGCGCGTCTGCTCTGCGATGGGCCTGTGATCGGGAAGCGGGCGTCATTAAAACAGGCTTGGTCACCTTCAGTTTCTCGGGGGAAGGTACGACATTGATTCCGAGGTAGCTGGTAAGAAAGCTTGCTCTTCGGCGTTCTTAGCCGGCGAATATTAAATGGAGAGATGCACCCGGAGAAAGTGCTATATGTTCCAGGTCGGACGCGGGGTGCGACTCCCCGCCGCCTCCACCATATTTTCAGTAGCTTTGGAGGGTTTCCTTAATACGGATGCCCTCCTTCTCATTGCAGACAGAGGAAACAAGCAAAAAGACACGAACTACTCTGAGGTAATAAGCTAGGCATTTCCATTTACTGCAGACATTGGTGAAAGGGGAGCAATAGAACACAACGAATAGAGGCATCGAGTAGCATTCGATGCGTACCTAGGAAGATGGGAGTGGTCGCAGCAATGATTCAAACGGAAGGGCTAACTAAACGTTTCCCCCAGTTGGTAGCCGTAGACAATCTTAATATTCATATACGCAAGGGGGAAATATACGGTTTTCTGGGGCCTAACGGTGCTGGTAAAACAACCACAATCATGATGATTCTGGGGCTTCTTACACCAAGTGAAGGCACTGTGCGTTTATTTGGAAAGAAGCTAGAAGACGATTACTTTAACATTAAACGTCGTATAGGCGTACTCTCCGAGTTCCAGTACTATTATGAGGAGATGACCGCCAAAGAGTACCTGCGCTTTTTCGGCCAGTTATACAAGGTGGAGAATGTGGATAAGCGCATCTCTGAAGTGATGAGCTTAGTGAACTTGAGTAATAGGCAAAACGAATTGTTGCGTGGGTATTCCAAAGGTATGAAACAAAAATTAGGGATGGCACGTGCTCTTCTACACGATCCCGAGGTATTAATTCTCGATGAACCCGTATCGTCGCTTGATCCGTACGGCATCAAAGAAATACGCGACATCATTATGGAGGAGAACCACAAAGGGCGCACTTTCCTTATTTCATCGCACATCTTATCGGAGATAGAACGCACTTGCCACCGCATAGCCATTATGAATAAAGGTAAGCTTGTAGCCGAAGACACTATGTCCGATTTGCGCAGCCGCTTAATGGAAGAGGTTGAGCTGAATATTACTTTGGAGCAAGAGAACGAAATGGTGGCACGCACTTTGATGGACCTACCATTTATTATAGGTGTTACTTATTCTGAGAACCAGTATTTAGTTAAAACCAAGGCCGATAGCGATTACCGGGGTGATGTGGTGAGAGCTATCACCAAAGCGGGTGGCGTTGTGGTGGAGATTAAACGCCATGAAATGAGTCTTGAGGAAGCGTTTGTAACCATCACAGAAAACAACATTTCACTGCTGGCGAAGGAGGGCGTGGCATGAGCGTCTCACACCGCATTCACGCTACCAAAGTAGTCGCCAAGCGCGAGCTTTTTTCAACGTTGTACGGGCTTGGCCTTTATGTGGCGTTATTTTTGGTCTTCATTGTTAGCTCTTACACCATAAACGGCGTAATGTTTAGTTTGAAAGAACACAGTTTAGCCGCTATACCTACCCCAATTACCTCTCCGTTTTTCTTGGCGGTAGTGATGATCGCCATGTATTTGGGGTTATGTTCATCAATAGCTATCTCTCGTGAACGTGACCAGGGTACCATGGAAGTTTTGTTTTACGGCCCTGTAGATTCTGTTTCATATATTGTTGGCAAGTACGCCCAGCAAATGCTTACCTTCGGTGTAGCGTTGGTGTTCAGTATCATTAACTTTTTCTTTCTATCACTGGTAACCAACTTCGGATTTTCCGGTCACTTTTTTGGGCTCATTATTCTATCCATCTTCCTGGCATCGTGCATGGTGACATTCGGTGTTCTTTTATCGACCATCACCAAACGCACTAATATTTCGGTAGTAGTTTTCATTGCTCTTATGGCGGTGTTGATTTACTTTCCGTTTGCCCGGGCACAAGTGCTGAGTATTTCCGGTAAATCGCTAACTACAGCTCAGATTTTTGCTCGCGTAGTGTTAGAAAACCTCAATATTATTGTTATGTGGATTTCACCGATTGCTTATTTTGAGCGTGGTATGTTGGCCGTTAGTTTGGGTAATATCTTTGAGTATGCAATCAGCATTATTTCATCAACGGTTTATACTGTAGTTCTATTAGCACTTAGCATAAAATTGTTTCAACGCAAGGGGGTCAAGCGATAATGCGTTGTAAGCTGTTTACCTTGAAAACCACCCTTATTTTAGCTCTCATCGCTGGCCTGGCCTTAATAGCGTTGCCGGCAATGGCAGATACTCCAACTGATCCTAC
>CAYMKM010000003.1:38288-43506 GCA_964390985.1 uncultured Clostridia bacterium
ATTAGAGATTTATAAGGCTGGCGAGAGTAAACCAATGGTGTTCGAAAAGACCGCTTACTGCTACTCTTATCCTAATGGATACGATGGTGGCGTGGTACTCATGACTGGTGCTGCTGCTTATGAAGAATTTGCTCGCTTCAACAAAGCATATGAAGATTTTTACGCAGCTTCAACCCAGTACTACGAAGACCGCGCTGAATGGGATAAAACAATGGATAAGATGATCAAGCAGGTACAAAAAACAGGCAAACCGTACAAGCAAAGCGAGATTCCCCTGCCACCGGTGGAGCCTGAACCACCTAAACTATTCACTACTGAGCCAGTAAGCGCGTTTCTGGTAAAACTACCAGCTGGCAACTATCGCATGCGTTTGGTGGGCGACGATGGTAAAGTGGTGAAAGGTAGCGAGAAAAAACTAAAAGTATTCGCTCCACGCCGACAGGGTGTAGGTTACGAAATTATTCCTGAAAGCAGGTGGACCAGTTCGTTTGCTTCTGACGATAGCACACAGGTGATATACAGTGATGGCAAACGCACCTTCTATTTGAAGGGGTTCTATGAGCTTGAGTATAACTTGTTCGATTACTCGCGCATGATTAGTTTACACAAACCGCTAGAGGGTTTGGGCACCAAAAGCACTTGGATATGGGCACATACCAGCGAGGTGCCTGATACTAAACTGCAACTGCTGAAGAATGGTAAGGTTATAGATACCCTGGAAATGAAGCCGTTTTATGTAGAACAAACCGAGGGTTACAGCCTGGGTTATAAAATAGTTGATTTTGATCCCACTAAACCAGAAAATCAATATAGCGAACCGAGCTTTTACGCCTTCAAGGTGGATGTTGAGGCTAAAGGTGGCGACTACCGCATTCGGTTAGTAGATAAAGATAACAACGTAATAGCAGGTAGTGAGCGACAAATTCGTTCAGTCCGCACTAGCAAAATACCGCTTTATACCATTCCTGTGTTACCGCTTATTGCGGGCGTTTTGGTGTTCTTTTGGCGGCGTAGCCTTAGTGGGAGCGGTGAGACTGCCGCGTAATTAAGAGAAACATTTAGGAACAAAATGTAAATAAAAGTGGCGAGGTATACAAACCTCGCCACTTTTTGTCAAATAGGTCTAAATTCCTATAAGAAAAAACAAGGCATAGCTCGAACAACGTCGAAATCTATTGATAAACCTATAGAAATTGCGGATTTCAGGTGGTGAAGGTAGGTTGCGGGCTGTGCTGGTGTATGCAGCAGCACTAGCGCTGCTGCTCATACCGTGTAGTGCCAGTGCTACTGGCATTGGCCTTGTGGTGGGCGATATTTTATTATCTGACCTGCCAGATCCTTATTTTTCCGATGCCAAAATGATGGTACCGGTTGAGGTTGTTTATTATCTGGGTGGAGAAATAAAAACGATTTCCAACACGGAGAGTCAGTTTTTAATTGCTGATAAATCAGTCTCGGTAAGGGCTGGTAGCGATAAAGCAACAATAAACGGCGTAGTGAAAAGCATGGATGTGCCAGCGGAAGGTAAAAGCGGTACTGTTTTTATACCGTTGCGCTTGCTTAGTGAAGAACTACGGCTATGCAATGTAGTATGGGAACAAACGAGCAGCACAATTCGTTTGTCATCACGTTTACCTAACCAACGAGTAGAGGTGCCACCGCTAAAACCTAAGGTATCATCTGAGGTAGCAACTGAGGTAGCAACCGAGGTGGCAACCGAGGTGGCAAACAGGAGTGTGGGCGAATCGGTTAAGCCACCAACACTTACGCCCTCTCCACAAATAAAACCCGCAAAGCAAATGGCATGGGAATGGTTAGGAACCAAGGACGCAAAAATACAGGCTGAAGCTACTAGCACAGCTGATGATTTTGTTTTAACACTACAGGGTGTTTCTATGCAACAAGTGCAGGCCACTTGCACGAGCGAACCGGCCAAAGTGATTTTAGATATAGCAGAATTTGAAGTTACAGATGGACAAACGCCCACGCTGTTTGCTCATCCGTTGGTACGCACGGTGCGGATAGCAAATTATAAGGGGCAAGCGCGCTTGGTATTCGATTTGAACGAATTAGTAGGGTATCAAGTAGAACCGGTAGAAAACGGAATTGTTGTCCGCTTGAACAGAGCTTTACACCAATTAACGGTTATAGCATCATCGGCGGGTGGCCAACTATACATTGACTTGCCAGACAAGACACCATACCGTATTAGCCGATTGGTTCAACCGGACCGAGTAGTGATTGATTTACTGCAAACTACATTGATTGGCGGCAGCCAAACACAAACTTTAGATGAAGGACCGTTACAAGCATTGCGCGTCAGTCAATTTAACAATCAAGTGACGCGTTTAGTGCTGGATGTCGATGCCAATTACCAATCGACCCCGTACCAGTTGTCGAGCGATAGGTTGACGTTTCTCTTACATACTGAGATTGAGCAGGTAGGTTTGGCCCGCCTAGACAATGATGTGAACGCCGTTTTCATTAAGGGTTTTGGCTTCTTTAATAGCAATGTAACTAGGCAGCATGACCCTGAACGGTTAATTATTGATTTGATGGATGCCCAATCGGAATATACTTTTGCAAATCAGGTTATTACCGATAGCCCCATAAACCGCATACAAGCTGAGCAATTTGCACCCGGAGTATTCCGGGTAGTTATGGATATGGCTGGTAAAACTAACTATCGAGTGTTAGAATTACCAGATGGCGGTGGTTTGGCAGTCCTTATATCGCCGATAGCGGTAAAAGGGGCACGAATAGCTCTTGATGCCGGCCACGGTGGCACAGACCCTGGAGCTGTGGGACAGGATGGCTTGTTAGAGAAAGAGGTAAATCTGGACATAACAAAACGCTTGAGTGAATTGCTGACCGCCAACGGTGCACAAGTATACAACACCCGCACCAGCGATGTGTACATTGAACCTGCAGTGCGTAGAACGATGCTTAATAGTTATGATCCTGACATTATCGTGAGCATTCATGCTAATGCTACTCTGGATCATACTAGTCGAGCTTCAGGGACTGAGACATGGTATATGAACGAAGATGATCGTGATTTTGCCATAGTGATTCAGTCCGAGCTAGTTAGCTCCATTGGCACATATAATAGGGGAGTGAAGCAAGGCCAATATGCTGTGTTACGCGATGCTCGCGCACCAGCTATTTTGGTGGAAGTAGCCTTTATTAGCCAGATACCTGATGAACAACTATTGCGAGACGAAAAGTTTCGCCAAATGGCAGCCCAAGGCATATATAAGGGTATAGCAAGATGGTTGGAACCTACACCTATTGTGGCCGATGAAAAATTAGCAGGCGATCCATTGCAACTTTGGACTATGATAATGGAGAATAATGCACGCAGCCTACTTGCAGCAGAAAAAAAGCCATCTGCTGATAGTGAACTCGCGCAGACCCGAACGAGTGAGAGTTACGAAGTAAGTCTGGTGCCTAACACGATGTAAATAGGAGATGACACACCAGAGTGTTTGTTGGTGTATATGACTCTGGCTTGGGTGGTTTGGGTGTTTGGCGAGCTATGCAACAAGTCATTCCCCAAGAAAGCTTTACATATCTTGCAGATACAGCCCGAGTTCCATATGGTGAACGTGACGCCGAGGATATCAGGCGTTTTTCGCGCGAAATCATCGGTTTTTTTTACAGACAGGGCGCGAAAGTAGTTGTTGCGGCCTGCAATACATCTTCAGCTCTTGCTCTACCTGTTCTTGCAGATATTGCGCCACTTCCCCTAATAGGTATGATACAACCAGCTGTTGAGCATACCCTTGAGCTTACACGCACTGGGCGGGTCGGACTAATGGCTACAGTGGCCACAGTGGGTAGCAAGGCATATGAGCGCTCATTTGCCGTGCTCGATGAGCGCATTAAAGTGACAGCAATAGCTTGCCCTAAACTAGTACCACTCATTGAAGCGGGGCATACACATAGTTCAACAATGAGCGCGGCGCTAGAGGAGTACGTGTTGCCACTTAAAGCAGCAGAGGTGGATTGCATCATTATGGGTTGCACACATTACCCGTTAGTGATTGATCAGATAAAAGCGATTGCTGGGCCTAATATTCAGGTAGTGGACCCGGCTTTTGCGGTAGCAGAACAAGTAAAAGCACGGTTGACACAAATGCGTATGCGCAATACGCTGAAGAAGAGGGATGACGAGGTGTTTGTGACCGGGGAAATTACCAGTTTTGCCCAAGGAGCGTCACGCCTCGGCTTTGTATTACCACCAGCCATATACCAGGCGAATTTGGCAGGTATGGCCGACTGGTCGAAGCGGTAAAGGTTGGGCAAGGAGGGTATCCACTATGAAGTGGAGAGGAAAACAAGCAGCACTAGTCGGTATAGCACGCAGCAATATGGCGGTAGCCCGCTTTTTAGCAGCACAAGGTGCCAATATAACAGCCTGTGATAAAAAGAGCACTGATCAGTTAGGAGCTTATTACGAGGAATTACTCAAACTGGGAGCGCAGTTTCAGTTAGGGACTAACTATTTACGTGATTTATCGCGTTTCGATATTATTTTTGTCTCCCCGGGTGTACCCAAATACTTACCCGAACTCATGGCTGCTCAAGAAGCTGGTGTGGAGCTTTCCAGCGAAATTAATTTGTTCTTCGATTTATGTCGGGCGCACATTATTGGCGTGACCGGAACCAGTGGGAAAACCACGACTAGCACTATTATCAGTGAAATTTTAAGCACTGCTGGGTTTAATACGGTATTAGGTGGAAATATGGGCCGCCCCTTGCTAGAGCAAGCGACAAAATTACCATGCGACGCCTGGGTCGTTTTGGAGCTTTCCAGTTTTCAGCTGCAGCTTTTGCATAAATCGCCCGAGATAGCTGTGATAACTAACCTGGCTCCTGATCACTTGAATGTTCACGAAAGTATGCTTGAATATGTGGATGCCAAAGCTAACATATTCCGCTACCAATCGCCCACCGATTGGGTTGTTTTTAACGCTGACGACGAGTACACCTGTAGACATTTGGTTGATGCCGTAAAAGGCAAGCTGGCATGGTTTTGCAGTCGCGATTTAGTTGGTACTGGCGCTGGTGTTCTCGGTGGTGGAATTGTACTGGGCCGAAATGGTAACTATACAGAGGTTTGCTCAACCAGCGAGATCCGTTTGATGGGCCGACACAACTTGGAGAATATACTGGCGGCTGTAGCCGTGGCAGATCTGGTTGGTTGTTCGCCGGG
>CAYMKM010000003.1:43606-46260 GCA_964390985.1 uncultured Clostridia bacterium
TGGAGAATATACTGGCGGCTGTAGCCGTGGCAGATCTGGTTGGTTGTTCGCCGGGTGCTAGTCGCGATGTAATATCTAGTTTTACTGGTGTGGCGCACCGTCTTGAACTCGTGTGTGAGGCTCAGGGAATTGCTTACTACAACGATTCAACAGCCACTTCTCCTGTGGAAGCGGCAGCAGGGTTACGATCTTTTAATCGGCCGGTGGTGCTTATTGCTGGTGGTCAGGATAAGAGTTTGCCGTGGAAACCTTTGGTGGAGGCAGTTGCCGAGCGGGCGAAGGCCGTAGTGCTTTTTGGCGAAGCCAGCACTAAAATAGCCGCGGCGTTGTACGGAAATGTACCAGCTAAAATGGCAGTACGCAAGGTGGCCAATTTGGAAGCAGCGGTAAAAATGGCACGAAGACTAGCCTCTGCCGGCGATGTTGTACTTTTATCACCAGCTTGTGCTAGCTTCGATATGTTTGCCAATTTTGAGGAGCGAGGCCAGATCTTTCGGGAAATAGTAGTTAATTTGACTGAGGCGGGTACACCTGCTCGCTCTCAATAACTAATTCTTGGTGTGAAGGAGATAAATGATGGCGGCTGTCACTCGGGTAGATGGACGAGTTTTCGATGTATTACGCCCTGTGAAAATGGAGATTGGGTATAGCAAATACGCGGAAGGGTCAGTATTAATACACGCCGGAGATACACGTGTGCTGTGCACAGCATCTGTTGAAGACAGAGTTCCCATGTGGTTACGTGGATCTGGGCAGGGGTGGGTGACTGCTGAATACGGCATGCTACCTCGGTCAACCGGTACACGAAACGAAAGAGAAGCAGCTAGAGGTCGTTTAGGTGGCCGCACACACGAGATTCAACGCCTTGTGGGGCGTAGTCTGCGCAGTGTCACCAATTTACATAAATTGGGTGACCGCACTATCTGGCTTGATTGCGATGTATTGCAAGCCGATGGTGGTACGCGCACTGCCAGCATTACAGGCGCTTTTGTGGCCTTAGCCTTGGCTCTAGATAGATTGGCAAACCAAAACAACTGGGAGAAAATACCGCTATACGATCATGTTGCCGCCGTAAGTGTCGGTGTGGTGAACAACGAACCAGTCTTGGATTTATGTTACTGGGAAGATTCACAAGCATTGGTAGATATGAACGTGGTAATGACTGGTAAAGGCGGGTTTGTAGAGGTACAGGGGACAGGAGAAGCCGGACCCTTCGCCGAGAGCGAACTGCAAAAAATGTTGTCATTAGCGAAGAAGGGCATCAGAGAACTTATTAGCATTCAGCGTAGTGTTTTAGGTGAACGTATTATGTCCCGTATGGGAGGCGAGCAGCCTGTTCGAGATCGTCTTTGCGACCCAAAACAACAATAAAGTTCGTGAAGTAGCTCAAATTCTAGATCAAATAGCCTGCATTCGCCCCTTAACAGAATATCCCGGTGCACCAATACCTGTGGAGAATGGGGATACATTTTCAGCCAATGCCATTATAAAAGCGGAAGCAGCGCTTAATTTTACAGGTGCAATGGCGTTGGCCGATGATTCCGGTTTGGAAGTCGATGCCCTACAGGGTGCGCCAGGTGTGCATTCGGCACGCTATGCCGGGCCGGATGCTAGCTCTGCGGATAGAAATAACAAATTGCTATCTGCGTTATCAGCCGTGTCCTGGTCACAGCGGAGTGCACGCTTTGTTTGTGCGGTGGCGCTAGCACGCCCTAATGCACCTACATGGGTTGCGCTGGGTGTTCACGAAGGGTATATATTAAATGAACCCCACGGTAACAGCGGATTCGGTTATGATCCGATATTTTACTCCACGGAGTTGGGTGCATCATTTGCTGAGGTGCCTATGGAAGTGAAAAACCGTGTTAGCCACCGGGGGCGTGCTTTACTTTTATTAAAAGAGCACCTTAAAGAACTGGCGCGTAAATGTTGACCACATTGGTGGCGACATGATATACTCACATTCGGTATACAACGGGGTGTAGCTCAGCTTGGCTAGAGCGCACGCTTTGGGAGCGTGAAGTCGCAGGTTCGAATCCTGTCACCCCGACCAGTATTCGGCCCGCCTTGTGCGGGTATATTTTACAGGCAAGCAAGCTACGGTTCGTTGCATCAAAACAGGCGGGTGTAGCTCAATGGTAGAGCTCCAGCCTTCCAAGCTGGCCACGGGGGTTCGATTCCCCTCACCCGCTCCATTTTGCGCCTGTAGCTCAGGGGAGAGAGCAGGAGCCTTCTAAGCTCTTGGCCGGGGGTTCGAATCCTCCCAGGCGCACCAGGTTTATTTCTTTGTGCTGGTTGACTCATTAAATAAATGCTGGTAAACTAGGGTGTGCAATTACGTGGTGGGCGTAGCTCAGTTGGTTAGAGCGCCAGGTTGTGGCCCTGGAGGCCGTGGGTTCAACTCCCATCGCTCACCCCATTTAAGCAGGCCTTGTTGGTAATAACTACTACAAGGCCTGTTTTATCGAGCTCGTGAATATAGCATACATTTTGGCTTGATTTGTGGTTTATCATCGTGGATAATAAGTTAGGCTTCTAATACACGCACAGGTGAAAAGGTGCCCGGTAAGGGCGGCGTTACATGCGGGCGTGGCGGAATTGGCAGACGCGACGGACTTAGGATCCGTTGGGCAACCATGAGAGTTCAAATCTCT
>CAYMKM010000004.1:0-36325 GCA_964390985.1 uncultured Clostridia bacterium
TTGGTGAACGCGCAACCCATAAGTGCATAATGTCCGGAATTAGGGGGTCAGGGGGGTAAGGCACCAACGTAATTGAAGTTCCTTAGCACTGCATCCATTTTGCCCACGAGTTCTTCTTCAGAAAACAGTTGCGGGGAAACGCGAATATCGATGCCATTCATAACTTCAAGGGGAAGACCCTTGTTGGAATAGCCCATTTCCAATTCAATGCGTTTAATATTAGCAGGAGCTTTTAACGTAATATACGCCACGCCGCGCGATTCGCCAGTATACCATTTATCGGCCCAGCCAATACCGTATGTGTCCGGGCTAGGTTGCATATCTGCGGGAAATCCTACGCCATTAACAATCCATTCAATATAATACTGATAGTATATTGGTCCGCCAATAACAGGCGCGTTAAATAAAATGTTTTCGCCTGTTCCTTCTTCATCAGTAAAGGCGCGTATTTCGTGCAACCTAATAGCGGCTGTCTCCCCAACTCCGGGGCCAAAGTAAATGCGAATAGTCTGGACACCATTAGCATCGGTCAGGAAATCTTGCGGAGTTAAAACCAGGGTGTATTTGTCGTTCGTTGTGGTAGCATATAGCAAGGTGAATTCCGGATCAATTGTATCCTCTGCTAAAACAGTAGCACTTACAGCAATGAATGCTACAAAAGCAACCATCACGATAGCTTTAATGTATGCCTTCACATTCATCCTCCCGTCCGTATGCGCTTTGAAAGGTAAGGGCCATCGCTCTATGTTACGACGGCCCCTATTAGATGCACTTTATATGGTTTTATAAGAGGTCACTATTATAGTCAGTGTTCTCTAGTATCCAGTTCATTCTCTCTGTCAGCTCTTCTTCAGTAAACGATTTCTTGGAGACGCGAATTTCAATGCCATCCATAGCTTCAAGTGGCAGGCCCTTGTTGGAGTAGCCCATTTCTAGTTCTATACGTTTAATATTAGCGGGCGCACTCAACGAGATGTAAAGCACACCGCGCCCTAAGCCAGCATCATACCATTTATCACCATAGCCAAAACCGGTTTTATCGGGCGAAGGTAACATGTCTTCCGGAAAACCTACATCGTTAACAACCCAGCTTATCAAATATTGATGATGAACTGGCCCGCCCACAACATCCTCATAAAGGAATATATTATCGCCATAACCTTCTTCGTCTTCAAAAGCGCGCACTTCATGCAACCTAATGCCAGTATTCGTCAGTAACCCGGGGAAGAAGAAAATCCTTACAGTTAGAACACCATCGGTATCTGTCAAAAAGTCTTTTGTGGTTAGGACCAACTTATGCTCTTCATTCTGGGCCGTAACGTACAGCAAATCGAATTCCGGATCAACGGCCTCTGCAGCTGAGGCAACTGCACTTGCCACTAATATGGTAGCGAACACAATCAATAAAAGCGACTTGCGAATGATTTTCATCTATATTCTCCTTACTCGCAGTTTATATTATTTATCTACTAGGTAAGCCCGTACAGCAGGAGCTATGGCGCTTAAAGCATCGCGCACCGACATCTTACCGTCGCGAATTGATGGCCAAATTAGGTTCAACTCACCAGAAATATCACTGCCATGTAAATAACGAGAGTAACGCTGATCATACAAGTATCCAATGGCATCAGTAATTGCATAAACGCTTGATTCCGGCATTATTTTTGAGTAACGACGAACAAAGTCTATAGTTGTTTCGCGTAATACAGGAACGCGGTTCTCCGCTCTTGTGAAGAGTATGGCACCTTCTGTTTCATATGCTAAATATTTCGCTAATTGCCATGCAAGTTCTTTGTTTGGACTATTATTGCTGATGCTAAATCCCATAAAAGCTGTTTGAGAAGCACGTTGACTACCTTTAGGCATAGCTGCTACAGCCCAATCGAACATGGAATCGGTTTTGAGTAAGGTGTTTAAATAAAATGATTGGAATACATCCATGGCCGCTGTTTGTCGGACGAAGTTTCCGCCTACAACACTATACTTAGTCCATAGTGAAGTGGTGTTTTCATATGCGGCAATCACTTCCTGGGTTTCACCATAATACTCGGGTACGTCATCACCAATCATATAAACGCCCCACAGCCCTATATGATTGAATCCACCACCGCTACCAAAACGTTGAACACCCCATTGATCGTTTATACCATCTCCATTTTTATCAATAGTGAACTTTCTCAGTGTGCTAACAAAGTCATCCCATGTCCAGTTTTTGCTTTTCCAATCTGTCGGTGGTGCCGATACACCAGCCTCTGCAAACCAAGATGGTCTATAAGCTACGTTAAAAAGACTCAAAGCGGTAGGCAAGGCATATAATTGGCCTTTAAGGGTTAGCGGCTTTAGCACAGGTGCTGGATACCGACCCAAATCAATATCACGCTTAGCCAAGTCATTAAGTGGTTCAGCCATATTGTTTAGTAAGTGATACCATAGTGTACGGTTATCTCCATATAATACATCGGCAGGAATACCCGCAGCCGCCAATGTAGCCGCTTTTTCCCGCACCTTATCCCAACCCGCTATATCCTGGATATCAACTTCAACGTTATGCTTTATGGAGAAATTATCTACAGCTTTGTAAAAGTCGTTTGTAAAATTATTGAAATTCCCCAATAATGTTATTGTGGTTTTCGCCATTGTTACACTACTTAAAGCTAATACCAACACTATCGCGACGCAAAGGGGTTTCATAGATACTTTCACTTTATAGGCCTCCCATACTCCAAGATAGTGGAATGCGAAACTGTGCTCCCGGCTCAATATCGTAGAGATAACCTTTGGAAAAGTCGTTAGCGTTTTGCCAGCCACGTATCAACGTAATATCGCCTACATTAAGCGTCAGTGTACGATCCTCTAATGAACTCTGTTGTATCTGGTATGTTCCATTGCGCTCTCCATCAGTATCTACAAATATTGATAACCCATCTAGATTGCGCGGTAAATTGGTTACATCTTCCAGTTCAACTACGATTTCGTTTACTGAGCTTAATTCACGAGTGAAATCAACCACTTTTCCCGTTAAGCAACCAGCCTTTTTATCTATAACTGGGGATGCCAGCGGGCCAAGGCGTGTGCCATCTAGTACATATGCAAATAATGGCTGTCCGTTTTGCTCGGAATATACGCCTACGAATCCTTTACATACAATTTTTTCGTCCACTACATACTCAGTGTTAGGATCTAGCGCATTGATAATGTAATCTACCCTACCATTGGTCAATTGCACCCTAATGGCTTGTACATCTTGCTCTACGATCTCACCAGCTGCTTTTACAACCACTTGCTCGATCTTCTCAATAAATGGTGTGCCATCGTAGGGCTCAATTACTGACGAAAATACCGAATTTAGTTTACTCCCGGTCCTACGCACAATGAGATAGCGGTATTCCAAATTCTCTCGCCGCGGATTCTTCCCATCCGCTAAAGCGACTTCGGTATATTGTCCTAGCATCGTTAAGCGCAAATGAGGATCGCTACCAGCCGGTGCCACTTTCCAAGTGTCGAGAATATCCCAATCCACACTAAACTGCGGGGCAGGGCTTTTATCTCTTTCTACGTTATATAGATAGTTGAAACCGCTGCGATTGTCCGCTTTCTCATCGGCATACGCAATTCGTTCACTTAAATAGGTGCCTTTTGCTTGAGGTATTAACTGTAACCCGCTTACGGTTACGCTACCCTCTGCTCCATGGAAACTAAAATGATGGTTGTTACCTCCTTTCACTCGGAAAAAATCGACCATGTAAGAGTTAACGTCGTCCACCTTTATCATGATATTTGTTCTTCTGTAAAGGTCTATAGCCGGATAAGCCTTCGGCGCTTCTATATCAATCACTTTTACCATATCGGTGTCATCGTAATGTTTTGGAATGGCCACCCATTGATCACGTTGCGGTGTTTTATCCACTAGCACTGTATTGTGACTTAGTGTTGTAGCTGTCCAATTTACTCGGCTTGGCAAACCGGCCCTAGCTAGCTCGGGATACCCTAAATCGGGGCTAAGATCAAGCCCAAAAGCGTAAATGCCGATGTTTAGCGTATCCCTATGCGCATGTGGCACACTGTTGCGGCCGTAATACATCCATAGGACACGCCTGGTATCATTATCGATACTTCTTTCCCCAGCTCTCAAAGCCGTGTAGCCATAACCAGCCAAATTTACGCTTTCCGGTAAACTGTGCTGAAATGCTACCGGTTTGCCGCTACCACCGCTGTCACCAATGCTGGGAACATACATATCAAGGTTTATTAACGCAGTGCCGGCACTTTGCATTTTCATGTATTTAGGATTCTTCGTTAAATCGGCACCAGCGTAATGATCGTACCCTTGCAGAACCTCAGCTACATCAGCGAGTGTATTACGATGTATACCGTTGTAACTAGGTGACGCTTCGTTACCGTACCCGTCTTTATCTACTACATCCATTAATACACGCAGAATGTCACCGTCGCCCGATTGAAATAAATAGGTTATGGCTTTGGCGGTATAACCATCTGGTTCGTCTAAAACAACAGCAGATATCGCTAGCGCCCTTTGGTGCATGCCAAAGTTACCGTGAATTTGCCCTGCTTGCACTCCTGGTAATACCTGGCGCACAAGGTTGTCTTCTATGTTCTTCCTCACATCATCAATACTGTTAATAGCAGGCAAACCATATTGCTCTGCTTTAGCAGAAAGATACGACACTAGCTCTTCGTCGTTTTCTAAAAGGGCCGGGAAAAATGCGTCGTAGGCGAAAAGGAAATTAGAGACCAACGCAGGCTCCCAAATGCTACCAATGGCCTTCCCCTTCCCCGAACCGCCATGCGAATTACGGAAAATTTCCTTATTATATACAGACAAATCCAGACTCGGATATATATCGGCTATCCTATTTAGCAAAACCAAACCGGCGCGGGCATAACGCATATCGCCCGAGTAAATATAAGCATCACGCAGATTATTGATTATATCGCGCACTTTGTACCAAATGTGATGATGATTGTAATACGCGATAAAGGTCATGGTCTCTTTGCCGTTTTCCCAGCCAAAACCGTCGTCCACTCCCCATGTGGGGCCCTTTTCTGGATACAAATTGTTCACTAGCAAACTTTTATCAGCTAGGGTTGGTTGAAAGATACCATGGCTATCAATTCCACTTTCGTAATACGCTTGAAAATCGTTAGTTGGGTATATATACTTACCATCGGTTACTTTCCACGGTTGGCCGTAAACTGGCTGCCAATCAGTGTTGGCATCTGAAATGCGCGAAGCGCGCGGCAATGTTTGCGGAGTAACTAAACTCCATAAATAATCGTACCCCAAAGCTACGTGTTCATTAGCCCGACGGGGTGAACTAGAAAACCCTGGACGGATGGTGCTCACTCGTTCGGCTGTATAATAAGTGCTCTGTGTCTTTGCTAAGCAAAAGTCACTAGCTCCTATAACCACAGCGCTGGCAAGTAATGATACTGCGATGATTGCCGCTAATTTAACATATTTCATGGCTAGTCCTCCAACAGTTTTAGTGCGGCTACATAGTTGACGTCATTCAGAATCGCATTTACTCTGCCCGCCAATTCTTCAACTTCGCTGGTACTAGTTGCTCATGGAATTAGATATTCACCCCCATACCATAACAACATCAATACAGTAATTAACAAGGTACCGACAAATGAAAGAAACAATCCGCATTTAGCCATATCTTTATTTGATAATAAACCTGTGCTATACGCTAAAGTATTAGGAGCATTAGATACAGGCAGCCCTAAGCCAGCGGAGCTAGCCAGTGCGGCTCCCATGGCTACTGGTATTACAGCAGCACCACCCATGCTTATTACCAACGGCATTAATAAACTGATAGCGGCAGTGTGACTAATAATTGTCGATAGAAGCACCGACATTGTTCCCGCCAGTAGAATTAGCTGCCACAATGGCAATAATCCGGTTTGCATCAAATTGACAATTACATCAGATAGGCCACTTTGCTCAAAAGCAGTACTCAGGCTCAAACCACCACCAATAACAATAAGCACATCCCAATCAAGCGCATTAAAATCCTGCCGCTCAAGTACACGACTTGCTAGAAATATAATAATAGGAATAATAGCTATTGCAGCTTCCGGTATCCCATGTAAATCGGTGGTTAGCCACAATAGGATAGTTAATGACAATATAACTAATATAAAAATATTGGTTCGGTTAAGTTGTCCCACTTCACGCATATTCACTTTTACAACTCTGCTTTTAGGCGGATAAATGCGCATGAGAGCCAGCCAAGTGATAATCAGTAGTACTATTGTCAATGGCAGTGATACTTTAATCCACTCTAAAAAACCAATACGCACACCTATTTGACTTAGCGCTCCTATAGCTATTGCATTGGGCGGCGTACCTACTGGTGTAGCCATACCCCCCAGGTTAGCAGAGAAAGGTATGGATAAAACAAGTGCTCCCCGTAACGGATCATCATCAGAGAGGTTTTTCAAAGCAGGCATTAGTATGGCCAACATTAGAGCTGTGGCCGCCGTGTTCGACATCCACATAGAAAGGAAGGCAGTGACAACCATAAAACCGGCTAATACGGCACCTGATGTTTTGGGCAAGACTCGCAGCACTGCGGCGGCAAATATCACATCAAGCCCGTGTTTATTCAATGCTGAACTCAATACTATCCCACCTAGCATCAACACTACAGCCGGAGCAAACAATGGTTGCAAAAAAATGCGGTAACCTGTGTTCTCTAATCCCAGCGGACCCCCTGGTAAACCTAGTAAAATAATTTCCAAAAACAATATGACCATCGCTGTAGCAACAAGGGGTATAGCTTCGGTTATCCAAAGGGTAATTGCTACCGCAAATATGGCCAAGGTATAACGAGCGGCTAACGTTAGGTCAGCAGCTATTAAATATGCAGATAATCCGGCCACAACTGCCAATGCAATACCAAATAACTGCCTACGGGAGATGCTTAAGCTAGCTGCCTTTTTAGTGCTTGGAATGCGTTCGTACAGTCCCATTTCCACTCGGGGGTTCATCCTTCCCAGCAACAACTAGTGCAATATTGTTTTGCTTGCATTAAGCAATACTTCATCGATTTCTGGTGTGAAAGGTGCGGGCAACACTGTACCTTGATATACAGATCGTTCGGGTTCATACCCACCTTCAGCCAACATGGCGGCATTGGGTAAATATCCGACAGCACCATTAGAATAGCCGAGCATAATTAGGTCAGGTAGCTGTAAACCTCTCCTTAATACCTGTGCAAGTCCTCCTGTTAGTTCACCTCCCACGGCTAGTATGTAAAGATCCGCTGCCAAGCGTATTCCATGTAGTGGACACGCGATTGTGTTGGCGATATGCTCACCGCGCCTTAACCGCGCCATGTGGTAATCAGCCCAAACTTGAGAGTGGCCAATACCACTGATGCGCATCTTGGCGTAATATGCCTGGGCATCATCTGGCAAAGCTACTGGCAATTGCACCATAGCTAAATTGCAACTTAATGAAGGATACACTGGCCTCATATCTTCCGATAGCACTTGAAGAACACCATCGGCCAATATGCGTCCGGCCCTTTGCACTGTGAGGCTAGAGGCTTTGGTCCACGTGCCATTTGTCATATCCACATTCACATTAACTTTAGTGTCACCAGCGGCACCTTGCAGAAAAATGCTCATAACTCTGCCACCTAGCGCCTGTTCTACCAGTCGACATGCTACACCAGGATAATCGGCTGATATTAAATAATCGGCATACAGGCTGGGATGTGCAGCGGCACAAAACAGCACGCATAACGGATTACCGAATCTATCCGACACTTGTAACACTGGTAAGTCCCTATCTACATATCCATCTGGATATGGCGCCCATTTCACACCACCCTGTCCGTCCGGACGACGCCGACATATACCGAATTGAATTTCACGGCGGCCATACGCCATTGAACAGCCATCCTCTAAATATGAGGCCTCAGCAACGGCTTCGAGTAAGCGAGAACGAAGCAATGACATATACGCGACATCCATGTTCGTGTTGTAAAAACGTTCTATTACCAGCGGTCCCGAATGTGTATGCGAAAGGTTAACCAGCACCTCGTTGGGTTTAAGACCATAAAGAAGAGATATCTCTTCTTTCCATTCCCTAACTGTATTGCAACTGACTGCGGCAAGATCAAAAGCAATTATTAACAAACGCTGATCGTTATGTTCCAACCAAAGGCACCGTACATATAAATCGTCTCGTATGCCTTCTGAACCGTGCTTGCGAAAACCAAATCCACCCATAGCGCCACCTATCGGTGGCGTTATGCGACGAATAGCGATACCAGCTCTTAATCTTGGTTCAGGATTTTGATTCGTCATGGATAGCCATCCCTTTTCCAAAAATGCAGCGGTATTTGGGTTCTGCTGTGACTTTTAGTGGCTGGTGGCCCAAACACGACTACTCGCTTTTTCGGGCATGTAACAAGTTAATTGCTGCATTAAATGGTTGAATGTAGATGCATTGACACCAGCCAATTAGCTGCAAACTTTATTGCGATGTAATCCCGTGCCCAAATACCGCTTGCACACAATCGTTTGTTTTGATGTTGCCTAGTCATATTCCTCCTTTAATTCCATTAGATCCCATTTATTTTATAGTGTTAACTTACTCCTGCATACCCCGAATTCTAGCAGCCACAGCATTTCACGTTTATTTTTATACCGTTGCCTTTTCTGGTTATGCCAACAGCCGTACAAATAGACAGTACCGGCTTGCTTTAACTCAATCGTTTGCTTTACCTGGGATTATCCCTCGTACAATCGCTTCCCACTAAAGGAGTTACTCCGTTTTGACAGAATTATTAATAATAAATAACCGCCAGGATAACTTAATGATGTGCTCTGGCGCTAAATTCAGAGGTGAAATACGTTTGCAAGAAACACTCCTAACCGAAGTTAACCTAGCTACGGTAGAAGGACAACGAGCCTACCAACGTACAGTTTTATTGTTATTGTGTATAGCTGCCAAAAAGGTGTTACCTAATAGTACCGTTTGTGTGGAGCACTCCCTTAGTAACGGTGTATATTGCGAAGTTCACGCCAATCGAGCATTATCTCACCGCGATATTGCTTTATTGGAGCAAACTATGCGAGAGCTGGTAGCTACCAACCTTCCCATTCGGGTAATAGAAATGGAACGAGAGAAGGCTGTGCAATTACTCGATGAACGAGGCATGCACTCGTCTTCCAGCTTGTTGGCTACTTTAAGCAAATCAACCGTACCTATTACAACATGTGCTGACTTTGTGCAGTATTATCCCGGGCCAATTTTGGCTAACACTGGCATGGTTCCTCAATTTCGCCTGCGGTTTTATTTGCCCGGTTTGGTAGTGCAAATACCAGAAGATAACTCCGGTAGTATTCCACCATACAAAGAGCAACCCAAGCTTTTTAGCGTTTACAGAGAAGCCGAACGTTGGGCCCACATATTGGGAGTAGATAGTGCCGCTAGTCTAAACAAATTGAACAGATTAACAGAAGCTGCTGATCTAATAAGAGTATCCGAAGCGTTACACGAGAAAAAAATTGCAGCTATGGCTGATATGGTCGCCGCTAATCCCGAAATACGGCTAATTAATATAGCTGGGCCTTCTTCTTCAGGCAAAACCACTTTTGCCCAACGTTTAAAAATACAGTTGCGTGTAAACGGTCTGCGCCCAGTAACAATATCGCTGGATGATTATTTTTTAAGCCGAGATCAAACGCCATTGGATGAAGACGGCAAACCAGATTTTGAAAGCATTGCCGCCCTTGATCTGCCTTTGCTAGGTGATCATTTAAGTCGGCTTATACAAGGTGATGCGGTAGATGTACCAGCATTCGATTTTCATACTGGACAACGCGCCAACGTTACACGCCGCCTACAAATTAGCCATGATCAGCCTGTTATTATTGAAGGTATCCATGGTTTAAATGAAATGTTAACGTCATCTATACCTAAAGGTAATAAATTTAACATTTATATAAGTGCACTTACACAAATAAACATCCACAACCATATTCGTATCCATACCACTGATGCGCGGTTAATTCGCCGCATGGTACGCGACGCCCAGTTTCGCTCACATCCGGCTGAGCGTACCATTTCTATGTGGCCGATGGTGCGCCGCGGAGAGCAGCGTAATATTTTTCCGTTCCAAGAAAATGCGGATGTGATGTTTAATTCTGCCCTTATATACGAGTTAGCCGTGTTAAAAGCTAAGGCAGTACCATTGTTACAGGCTATACCAATTGATTCTCCGGTGCGCAGTACATCAGATAGACTGCTTTTACTTTTATCGCACTTCACACCTATATCAGAGAATGATATTCCACCCAACTCTATACTAAGAGAGTTTGTGGGCGGTAGCTGTTTTGTTTAGCAAACATTACTAGACGCGAAAAAGGTGTTCGCCTGGCAACATCAATTGCCTGGCGAACACCTTTTTAAGCATCGTTTTACGGCAGAACCAATGCCCCTACATAACTCGGGTCATCTAGTATTTTATTCATCTTAGCATTCAGCTCATCTTCGGTGAACGCTTGCTGCGAAACACGAATATCAATACCACTCATGGTGACGCTTTCTAAACCTTTATTGGTATAGCCCATCTCCAGCTCAATTCGCTTAATATTAGCTGGAACGTTTAGTGTAATATACACTACACCTCGTATATCAGCACCAGAATACCACTTATCGCCCCAACCAACACCCGTTTTATCGCTCGGATTTGGTTGCATATCAGCAGGGAAACCTACACCGTTAACCGCCCACTCTAATAGATATTGGTGGTGTACAGGGCCGCCAATGACATTCGTATTCAGCAAAATGTTTTCGCCTTTGCCTTCTTCATCTGTAAAAGCCCGCACCTCATGTAGCCGAATGCCACCATTTTTGTAAATTCCATTATCGAAATAAATCCTAATCGTGCGGATCCCGTTGGCTTCGGTGAGAAAACCCTTTGTTGTTAAAACCAACTTATACTCCTGGTTTTCAATGGTGGCGTAAAGAAGTTGGAACTCTGGATCTACCGCTTCTTCTGCAGCTGCCACAGCATTTACTAGAACGAATGTAGCAAGTACAATACAAATGATTGCTTTTAAGTATGGTCTCATCAGTATCCTCCTTCTTCTACCTAGCTTGATAAACTAACACTACTAACGAAAAACATGCTCACCTCCTGATTCATGTGTGGATGGAGGCGCAGTAGATTCTCGTATAATCAGTTCCATAGGCGAGGAAATGACTTCGCGATGCTGTGGTTCTCCCTCCATCGAATCAATTAGCATCTGGGCCGCACGTGCCCCCATTTCAATTAACGGCATATTTACAGCGGTTATGCTCGGTATGTATTGACTAGCTATGGGAATATCCTGTACAGCAGCTACTGAAATATCGCCTGGCACCGATAACCCCGCTTCATATATGGTTCGAATGGCACCCATAGCAACTAGTACATTGGTGGTAAAAACAGCGGTAGGCCTTGGCTGCAGCGCTAAAAGTTGCTTCATCGCTTCTGCTCCGCTAGATACATCTAGACCCGCCTCTATAACGAGATTCGTGCAGAACCCCATGCTAGCTGCTTGCAACGCTTGTCGATAACCTTGTAAACGGTTTAAAGCATTCTCTATATATAATGGGCCAGATAAATGCGCTACACGCCGATGACCAAGCTGCAAGAGGTATTGAACAGCTATACGTGCTCCACCGGTATCATCGCCCACCACATATTGCGATAAATCTGGGTGTGGCCGCACAACACCTACATAAGGCTGGTTCTTCTTTTTCAGTTCGCTAATCAGCTCATCTTGAAGGTGTGCATCAGCCATAATAAACCCATCCACCCGACCAGTGCTAAGTAATTCACGATATTGCTTACGCGGAGTTCCCTCTAAACCCGAAAATTCCGTTTGCATAACGAGAATGGAGTAGTCGCGTTGCACGGCCACCTGTTGCACGCCTTGCAGTATTTTTGGGTAAACAGGGTTATTAATATCAGGAACTAATAAAGCTAGTGCTTTTGTCGTTTTCGTACGCAAAGAACGGGCAGCAGTGTTCGGACTGTACCCGAGTTGACGGCTGGCAGCCAAAATGCGACTACGTGTTTCCGGACGAATAACCAAACGTTTATCATCATTTAGTACACGTGATACTGTAGAAGCATCAACGCCAGCTAATTGCGCCACATCTTTTAGCGTCGCCATGTTACACACCCCAAATTCCCTTACACAATCGTTTGTTTTGATACTCACCCTCCTTATTCCTCCTTTATCGCTAATCGCTTCTATTTATTTTAGGTTGTAACAAAACCGGGTGGCCGCTAATGCAGCTCACCCGGTATATACATACAATAAATCCCACCCTGCCTTAAACAGTAGGGTTAAAAACGCTACTGCGATCTTTGTACTCTCGATGCAGTAAGCGGTGTGCCTCATGCGAATTAGGTCGCTCCAAATAACGCTTATACAACGCTATAATCTCAGGGTTTTCATGGGAGCGACGCCGCGACATATTTTTATCAATGCGGTAAATGCTACTTACCAACTGCTCAAGTGGCCAATCCTCATTGTAGGGTTGTCCGCCGCCGTTAATACAACCGCCTGGGCAGGCCATCACCTCAATGAGATGATAGTTTTCCCAGCCTCCTTTGGCAAAGAACTCCTTTACATTACTTAAGCCACTGAGCACAGCTACATTTATGCTGGTGCCAGCTACATCCACTTTGGTAGTCTTTACACCTTGTAAGCCTCTGGCTGGTGTGAGGTCGGGGTTATCCATCTCTTCCCCAGTTACCATCCAATAAGCGGTGCGAACGGCCGCTTCAGCCACGCCACCACTGGCACCAAAGATAATAGCCGCTCCCGAGGAATCACCGAACACTTTATCGAAGGCCACTGGTGCCAACTTTGCCAAGTCGATCGACTCACGTTTCAACATACGCACTAACTCCCTGGTGGTAATAACTGCATCTACATCACCGGGTGTCACTTCGGCGCGTTCCCACTTTTTGGCTGTACAAGGCATTATAGAAACGACAAACCGTTTCCCTTGTACTGCTTGCATCTCCTCAGCATAATTGGAGTGTAAAATGGCTCCCATCATCATTTGCGGAGATTTACAACTCGACAAATGATTAACTTTATCCGGATAATACTGTTCAGCGTATTTTATCCAGGCGGGACAACACGATGTAACCAAGGGAAAAGGCCCGCCATTCTTCAGCCGCGTCACAAACTCAGCTGCCTCTTCCATAATGGTCAGATCAGCAGTAAAGTTGGTATCGAATACTTTGTTAAAACCGAGTAACTTTAAGCCAGCAACCAGTTTGCCCGCAATGTTATCACCGGACTTCATACCGAATTCCTGCGCCAAACTTAAACGTACAGCCGGTGCCACTTGTGCCACCACTGCCAAACTTGGGTCCGCTAGTGCTTCATATACAAGTGCAGTATCATCACGTTCAATCAAGGCGCCTGTTGGGCAAACACGTGCGCATTGACCACAATTCACACATTCGGAATCTCCTAAGCCATCGCCGAATGCCACACCAATGGTAGTATCGAAACCGCGTTTCAACGGTGAGATAGCGCCTATTGCCTGTACATCGTTGCAAACAGAAACACAACGTTGACACAAAATACACTTTTCTGGATCACGAACCAGGGAAAGGCTGGTTGCGTCGGTGGTTGCCCGCCGTTTTTTTCCACGAAAACGACGCTTTGCATCATATTGAGCTGCTAGTTGCCGAAGTTCACAATTGCTATTTCTCAAGCAGTATAAACAGTCATCCGGGTGATTAGCTAAGGTAAGCTCCAATACAACCCGGCGTGCCTGGCGGACCCGTGCCGATTGGGTATAAACAACCATACCTTCGCTAACCGGTTGTATACACGAGGCCACAAGATTGCGGCTCCCTTTTACCTCGACCACGCACAGGCGGCAGGCTCCGGCAGGGAAGAGATCCTTTCTATGACAAAGCGTAGGCACTTCTATACTAACTTCCCGCAAAGCAGACAATAAACTCTGACCGCTTTGCACCTGGAAAACGCGCCCATCAACTGTTATTTCCAACATTTGCTGTTGTTGTTTTTGATCAGCTATTGCCATCACGATACCTCCCCTGGCTTAACCTACCATCTGCGTCAGCTGGCTTTCGCCGCTGATGACGCCGAATGGGCAGGCATCTACGCAGGTACCGCAGCGAGTGCATAATTGCACGTCTATCACATGCGGTTTTTTCTTTTCACCCGAAATAGCTTGCGATGGGCATTCATTCTTGCAAATGCCGCAGCCTTTGCACTTGTCGGCATCTATTACATACGTGAGAAAGAGCCTGCACGAACCGGCAGGGCACTGCTGTGCTACTAAATGCGCTTCGTACTCATGCCTAAAATGCTTTAACGTAGTTAAAATAGGGTTAGGTGCCGATTGACCTAAATTGCATGCAGCAGTGTCTTTTATCACTAAGGCCAGCTCTTCAAGGTCGCTCAAGTATTTATCGGGATCAATCTCGTCAAACTGCCCCATTATCTCTCGAACCGCAGCGGTATAACGCTCCGCTTCTGCATCAACCACCCGCTGTGGAGTGAGCACTCGCTCCAGCATTTCGTAAAGCCGCATAGTGCCTTCTCGACAAGGTGTGCAGCGCCCACATGATTCCAAGCGTACGAAGTTAATAAAAAAGCGTGCCACTTCTACCATGCATGTTCGATCATCCATCACCACCAAACCCCCGGAACCCATCATGGCTCCTGCTTGTATCAATGAATCATAATCAATAGGTGTATCTAGCAAACTCACTGGTAAACAACCGCCTGAGGGCCCTCCTATTTGCGCCGCTTTAAACCCGCGGTCATCGGTTATGCCACCGCCAAGGTCGTAAATAATCTCACGCAGGGTAATGCCCATTGGTACCTCAATAAGACCGCTCTCTTTTACCTTACCCGTTAAGGAAAACACTTTAGTACCCTTGCTACCCTTAGTACCCATACTGGCGAACCAATCGGCTCCGCGGCGAATAATATCGGGCACATTGGCTAGAGTTTCTACGTTATTAATGCAGGTGGGATAGCCCCACAAGCCTTTTTCCGAGGGGTAAGGTGGTTTTGAGCGAGGAATACCGCGCTCACCTTCTATAGAGGCTAATAGGGCTGTTTCCTCACCGCAAACAAAGGCGCCAGCACCCATCTTTAGCTCTACATCAAAACTAAAACCGCAGTTTAGGATATTTTCGCCTAGTAAATTGTGCTCTTTCATTTGAGCAATAGCCTTTTGTAACCTAGAAATGGCCAAAGGATATTCTGCTCGCACATAAATAAAACCATGGTTAGCACCTATCGCGTAACCAGCCAGCACTAACCCTTCCAAAACTCGATGTGGATCGCCCTCTAGTAAACTACGATCCATAAACGCACCTGGGTCTCCTTCGTCAGCGTTACAGACTACATATTTAATTTTGCTACTAACGGCTACTGCCGATTGCCATTTACGGCCTGTTGGGAAACCAGCACCACCCCGGCCACGTAACCCAGACGCAGTTATTTCGTCAATAACCCAAGTGGGGGTGTGTTTCAACGCCATATGCAGTGCCTCGTAGCCGCCTACTGTGAAGTACTCCTCTATGTTTTCCGGGTCAATTTGTCCACAGTTGGCCAATACACGCCGACACTGCTTGGCCAAAAAAGACCTCTTACTAATGCTTGGTATCACCTGTTGCTGGGCTTGTTCTCCCATAGCAGGCTCCACTTGAGCAGTAAAATCCGGTTCGCCCAAGGCTACTCCAAGTAAACACTCGCCAGGAACAACACCTTTTTCAACGTATAAATCGAGAATACGCCCTAATCTATTTACATCAACTTTGCCAAACGATAACCTGGATGCGCCAGGCATTCTTACATCAAGCATGGGTTCTTGTTCACATAAACCCATGCAACCCACCTTTTTTACATCGGCAATTAGTTCGCGCCGTTGCACCTCGATTTTTAGCGCGTCAAGAACTGCTTGGGCTCCAGCTGCCAGACCACAGGTGCCAGCTCCTACATAGAATGTGATTCGCTCCATCTTGTTCATATCAGCGCTGCCTCCGATATTTATTAAAAATGCGCCTTAGATCCTTAGTGGTTACCCGGCCGTAAACATCATCGTCAACCACAATAGCCGGTGCCATGCTACACGCACCTAAACAGGCCACGACTTCCAGTGAGAAAACATTGTCCTCTGTGGTTTCGCCAGGGTTCACACCAAGCTCAGATTGTATGCGATCCAAAATACGCCGAGCCCCTTTTACGTGACAGGCCGTACCGTCGCACACTTTAATTTTATGCTGACCCGGTGGACGCAAGCGAAAATGGTTATAGAACGTAGCAATACCCATCACATGGGCTGCAGACATACCTGTTTCTCTAGCCACCCTGGCTATCTCGCCTACCGGCAGGTAACCCTCTCGTTCCTGAATGCTGTGGAGCAAGGAAATGATTGCAGATTGTTTAACAGTGGTCTCTGCCGGGACTACAACGCTCATCCGTTTGCCTCCCTTTATCGCTCTAGGCGACGCTGTGATTGTGCTCTCTTTCACAAACTGGGTCATTATAAAGACCGCTTCTTAAGCGGTGCATTATATTACATCCGATGCATATCTAATGCTACTATATAGGAGCTAATGTCAACTGTCTACAGTTAATATTTTAAATTAGTATTAACGTAGAATCGGTATGGTTGTGAACCGTCTAACAACCGGGCCATTCCAGCCCGGAAGGAAACGTCAACTAAGCCATAAGCTATACTACCCCGGGTTACAGCCTCTAGCCCAGCGGAAACAGCTCTTGGTGCCTGCTCAATGCTATTACCCGCTGCTCCTGCATCAGCAAAAAAATCTAGCGCAATGTTGTGTAAAAAAAGTGGTTTGTCATCCCATCCCCTATTAACGGTGAATAGGACTTTTTCTAACTGGATAGTTGCTTGTGTGGCCAGCCTCCCTTGCAATTGCCGCTGCCCTAAACCACGTACTACCATTCCTGGTGCTCGTCCCGCAACATAATACTCGCTTTGAGTACTGGCTTTTACCACTGTCGACATTTGTACCTGCCAATTATCGGGTATACACCACGTTTTTTGCCAACGCAAATATCCTGATAAATTTAAGATGCTCTCCAGCTTTTGCTGTAAACCACAGTCAGTATTTGCTTGCACTTGTAAGCGACCGTCGCCATCTACAGATGACCACTTAGCATCCAGGCCAATAATGGTTTCATTTTGGTTCGAACTGTTCCTTGAGGTGATGGCTGAAATAGTGACGAGTCTATCTTTCATCACTTGCCTATGCAACCAACTTAGGTGCACCTTTCCTTCTAACTTCAATTCATTCAACTGCCTAGACCCTATTATACCGATTGCCCATTCCCACCGTTTACTTAAAGGAATGGGATACCATTTATACTGCAACTGACAAGCAGCGCCAACGCGAGTGAGGGTTAAATCCAAATGATAGCTATGGCGACCTAAAGCATCGCTATTACTTGTAGATACCCCGGTTAACCAGTTCCCATCGGGACCACCCCATATTGGTGCCCAAAAGCGAGGAGTCATGCTCTGCCATTCATCATACGGTTTTATTGTATAATCGGACGGATCCACTTCCTGCATTAAATCGCGTTCCCAAGCTGCCGGGGTGCGCCCTGCTTTGCGGGTACTGCCCAGAAGGGCCGCCGGCATTTGCGCAGCCTCCGCTTTTTCCAGTGGTGTAAGGCGAATAACCTCCATTGAGAAGATCTCACCAGGTTGTGAGGTTGCCACCTGCTCGTCGCCTTTCTCCGGCCATTGCTGCCAAGTGGTCGAATTAATAGGTAACGACGCCAAGTGGTAACCAGTATCATCGTAAGCAGTTAAAAGTAAAGTAGTGCCATCTGGGGAGACCACCGGACAGAAAGCCCCGTATAAAGCCCGACTCACCTGGTATAAGGCTCCCTTGTGTATATCAATTGCATGAATGGCTATCGGTCCAAGGCGATTAGACGAAAAAAACAATAAGCAACCATCGGGTGACCAAGCGGGATCCATATATAATTCCTCCCCGCTGGCCAGCATTTGTAATTTACCCGCCAACCACATATTGCCGAATCGGGTGATCGGCAATATAAACAGACCCATGCCCCCACCATGTAAGGCGGCTGTAAAAGCCAGACCATCTCCAGCAGGCGACCAAGCCAGCGAGACAATGGTCTCTAACCGCATACCATCAATATCTGCTGGCGACAAGAGAATCCGCGGCTCTCCTTTTGGATATGTTTGTATCAGCACTCTGCTCTCTTGCCCCTGACGGGATATATAGGCTATATAACGCCCATCCGGGGAGAACGTAGGCGAATGCGCCCGGTAGCCGTTACTCAACCGAGTTTCAATACCCTTGGCAATGTCGTATGAATAAATATCGCTAAACAAGCGGTTCTGGTTATCGTATTCTAGCCGACCATATACCAGTTGTTGGCCACTTGGATGCCATGAAATCCTACCGGAAGAGTTAATCAATCCGTTAACCAACTTACGGTCTGAATTAGGGGATTGTAAACGCAGTGCACTCACCACACCACCGCTGGAACTATACGCAATATGGCTCCCATCTGGGCTCCAAGATGGCCAGAGTGCTACTTGCCCTACCTGCTGCATTAATTGAATATTGCCTGAGCCAACATCATCTAGCTGAAAGTCTATTTGTAAATCCTGCCACCAACCTTGCCAAATTTGGGCAAACGATTGATCGAGTGCGTAAGAAAAAGCAGCATTTATGCCATCGAGCGGTCTTTCTGTATATCGGTGAAGTGCCAGTGCCAGTTTTTCTTCCCCGTACATACGCGCTATATAGTTAATCAATGAATAACCAAATAAATAATAAGGTGGCCCTGGTTCAAAATCAATGGTTGGGTAATCGCCCAATACTCGATCCCATAAAGGAATGTCCCCTCCGCTAACTGCCGCCTGCAAGTACATTTGGTAAATGGGGCTGTTTCCGCGTCCTTGTCCACTGAGTGTCTCCAGATACACCGCGTATCCTTCGGTAATGGCCGGGCCAAGGTAAGCATTGGGCGATGCCGCACCGGGTATGCGACCGAAGATTTGCCGAATATATGCGGTTATATCATCGTGTAAATCCAAGTGCACAACATGAGTATATTCATGGTATAACACGGTCTGTAACCAGCTCAAACTGGACACGGGTACAATTCCATCTAAAAAAGAACCCGCACCTAAAGAGGCGGGGTTCACAATTATCAGATTGTAGGGAACCACACTAGTGCTGGCATTTGCGATGTCGGTAGTATCGGCCAATACCACATGAGTTTTTTCAGCGGGCAGGTATTCCAAACGTGGTATGACAAACCGATGTGCTTCTTCTGCCGCTACCGCCAGTTGGCGAGCAATCTGCTCTTCACCGGGCGGAAAGTGAATCATAAAGTGCGGTGTCTCTAACGTAAGCCAACCGTGATAAGGTGTGCTGCGAACGGGGGTTGCTACGCTATATTCAGCGGCAACTGCTGGTGCGACAGCAATTAACAGGCAGATCGCCAAGGCACTTAGAACAACCGTCGCCCACCTGTTCAGCACCCACACCTCCCGCAGCGTACATTAGGCTCCTTTATTCTTAGCTGTATCTTCTGATGGTTGCGGTACAACAGTGTAAACAGCACCGTCAATAGTGCGATTGGGTACAGTATGCAACATGCCTTGATCATCACGGATTTTTGTTTTTCTAATGGAAAGATGGGTGACTACACCCTCAATGCCCGCGGCTTTAACTCGTTTTCCTATCGCAAAATCTTCATCAATAAAAAGGAAAATACCCGCTAATAAATCTTGGGCTATACTGCTTAAACCTGAAGCTAACGCCATCGCCACTAAGGCTACCGAGCCACCTAGGGCCAAAGATATTTGCGTGAGTCCTAGCGCGTTTAGGGCAGCAGAAATACCCATCACCCAACCGACAAAGCCCACAATCGAAAGCACCAATGAGCGTAGAGTGTCATCGGCCTTGGCCAACCGTAAAGAGGCAATTGCAATTCGCTTGAGCATCCTTACTACTATATAGGTAATTAGCAGAATGAATAGGGCAGCTGGAGCCTTTTCCAGATACGTAAAAGTGGTGTTGCCCAACCTTTGCCACAAATTCAGACTCTCGTTCACACTCTACATCTCCCCGAGGCGACTGGCAGTCGCTATAATGGTTAACAAAGAATACGACACTAAGGCAAGCGATGCCTGCATGTAGCGTCGGTACCATTGCGCTGCTTCTTCATCTCTCTGGCAAAAAACGCCTTGAACATGGGGAGATCGCCATATTTTTCCCACAGAATTTGTTCTTCTAACCGACGCATTAACAAACGGCGAAGACAAATAACAAGCAACCATGGCATGGCCACCAGGCTGACGCCGCAAATTAGACTTACCAGGATGAACGGCATATAGACAATCCTTTTTAATATGCTCTAGTTTTATCCGTGGTGCTGCTTAACTCGTTCGGCTCTGGAGAGTACCGATTTACGCATACGCAAGTGATGTGGTGTTACCTCTAGCCACTCGTCATCGGCTATGTATGCCAGTGACTGTTCGAGCGTGAATGAGCGCGGTGGATCAATTTTCACTGCAATATCAGAGGTGCTTGATCGCATATTGGTTACATGCTTCCGTTTACAACAGTTAACGTCTAAATCTTGCGGCCGTGAATTGGCACCTATTACCATGCCTTCGTACACATCATCACCAGGCAACACAAATGAAACACCACGCAACTGCATGTTCTCCAAGGCGTATGCTGTTGCTGCACCCGCTTCCCAAGCAACCATACTACCGTTTTGCCGACCTGGGACCAGACCCCTATAAGAACCATAGCCATGGAAGGTATAATGCATTACGCCATAACCTCTGGTCTCCGTCAGTAACTCTGCTCCGAAGCCAACCAATCCTCGGGTGGGCACCACAAACTCGAGTTTTACGGCACCTCCCGAAAGCTGCTGCATGTTTGCCAATTCGCCCCGGCGTTCGCCTAACCTTTCCATCACGGTACCCATGTATTCTGCTGGCGTTTCTATGGTTACATATTCCAGCGGTTCACACTTTACCCCGTCAATTTCCTTCATAATAACCTGCGGCTTAGAGACAGTGAACTCATAACCCTCCCGGCGCATAGTCTCCATAAGAATTCCTAAATGTAGTTCACCACGACCAGCTACCAAAAATGCATCGGGTTCATCAGTCTCTTCTACACGCAATGCCACATTAGAGCGTGCTTCACGCCATAACCGGTCGCGCAACTGACGGGAAGTGACCAATGTACCATCTCTGCCCGCCAAAGGACTATCGTTTATCCGAAACACTACTGTTAACGTCGGCTCATCAACAGATAACGGTGGGAGCAATTGCGGATCTTCAGGATCAGTGACTGTGTCGCCAATGACAATATCGTCGAAACCAGCAATAGCCGCTATCTCCCCCACACCGGCTTGCGAAGTGGCTACCCGCTGCAACCTCTCGAACACATACAAGTTGGTTAACTTAACCGTGCGCAATTTTCCGCCTGGCCGACCAATAGCCACCATATTACCAGCACACAGCAGGCCGTTTTGTATACGGCCAATAGCCACACGCCCCAAATAATCGTCGTAATCGAGCGTTGTTACCATAAATTGCAGTGGTGCTGCTGCTAAACCGCTTGGCGGCGGTACCTCTTGCACAATAGCATCCAACAGTGGTTTAACGCTGCCAGTACCTGCCTTTAAGTCAGTTAATGCTGTGGCCAAATCAGGGTGAGCCACCCCCGAGCGCGCACTGGCATATAACAAGGGAAAGTCTAACTGATCTTCACTTGCGCCTAGAGCAATGAAAAGGTCAAGTAGGGAGTCAATCACTTCTGTCACTCTGGCGTCAGGACGGTCAATTTTGTTGATAACTACAATAATCCGCAACTTTTTTTCGAGCGCTTTCTGCAGAACATAACGCGTTTGTGGTAAGGGTCCTTCAGCGGCGTCTACAATAAGGATGGCGCCATCGACCATGCTGATAATTCGCTGCACTTCCCCACCAAAGTCTGCGTGTCCGGGTGTATCTACAATGTTTATTTTGGTTTGTCCGTGGTACACCGCTGTGTTCTTTGAGAGTATGGTGATACCACGCTCCCGTTCTAACGGATTAGAATCGAGAATGCACTCTTGCATCTCTTCTCCTGGCCGAAATACGCCAGTATGCTTTAGTATGGCATCTACCATTGTGGTTTTGCCATGATCAACGTGTGCTATTATCGCTACATTTCTTAGTTCCATAGAAACTAAACTAGCCCACTATAGGTGCGCTGTCAAGGTGCACATTCATTACATATCAGTTAGTTTTGGTTAAAAAGTGACCGATCGTTGGCGCGCAAAGGCATCACTTCCGGGATGCCAGGAATGGCGTTTTGCACTGGTACAGAGGAAAGATCCTTCCCACAATGCGGGCAAATCCAGGCACCCATTTTACTGAGACTGAAGCTAACCCGGCCACAGTATTTACATAATTTTCGCACCACCATATTAACATACCTCCGACAAACATATAGTAAGCCGAAGGGCTTGTTAATGTGCCAGCTATTTACGAAAGCTGTCGATAAACAGTTGCTTGTTCTTGTATTGATATTTGCCCTGCACAGCAATTAATCAGTTGTTGTTTTATCATCTCGGCTGCCAACATAGGTATGGCAATTTGGGAGGTCACATTGTCGGTATACTCCGCATTCTCCATACTCAAACCAGCTGTGGCCAGCACTCGTTCTATTTGTCCGAGCATATCATAATTGGTTCGAACAGAGTATATTTGGTGCAAGCAGTAATCTGTCTGCCCAGCCGCACTCACTCCGGCTGCAGCTGCCGCACTATAAGCTCTAAATAACCCTCCTGCACCCAAAAGTACACCACCAAAATAGCGAACCACAGCGACTAAAGTGTTACGCAAGCCTTCACGTTCAATTACCTCCAAAATGGGCCGCCCAGCAGTACCAGAAGGCTCACCGGCATCGCTGCTGCGTACAACTTCGTTATCAACTCCTGCTTTATAAGCGTAACAAATATGCCGGGCGGTAGGATGAACTGTATGCAGCTCAGCTAAAATATCCTCCGCTTGCTGTGCACTCGCCACCGGATACGCCAAACCAATAAAGCGTGACCGCTTCACTACCAACTCTGCTTCAGCAGTACTCGCCACACTTTTATACGATATAACTGCATTCTCTTTCATTGGCGAACCTATTCTCTCCTCAAATTTGAAATGCCCATTGGGGCGTGTTACGCTGCTTTACAAGGAGGTTAATTTATGCCTGTTCGTGCCAGTAACAACCGCGTAGCTCAAATACTTGACATTCTAGCCAAATCTTACCCTGAAGCTCGTTGCGCTTTGGAATATTCCACCCCATTTCAATTGCTGGTGGCTACTATTCTCTCTGCACAATGCACTGACGAACGGGTGAATAAGGTAACTAGCCGCCTATTTGCCAATGTTGACACACCAGCCGCCTTTACTACATTATCACCAACCGAACTTGAACATGAAATTCGTGAGCTAGGGCTATTTCGTACTAAAGCTAAGAATATCATAGCAGCTGCCAATGTAATAATGGATGAATACGATGGAAAAGTTCCGGCAGATCGTGTAAAACTGCAGTCCTTACCTGGCGTTGGCCGTAAAACTGCAAATGTAATACTAAGTAACGCTTTTCAAATACCAGCTTTAGCTGTCGATACGCATGTGTTTCGAGTTGCCCGCCGCTTAGGCCTGGCCCAAGCAAATACACCAGAAAAAGTTGAAAAAGAGTTGCTACAATCAATTCCTGAATCACAGTGGTCAAAAGCACATCACTGGTTGATTCATCACGGACGCCAGGTTTGCCACGCTCGCAAACCAGCGTGTGAAAATTGCCCGCTCGCTGATTTATGCCCCGCCAAATAATCGAGTTAGGTGACGAGGGCTTCTTTCAGCCCTCCGGCTCAGCAAACATGCCGGGCGCGCTACATAGACTGCCCCGAAATATGTTCGGGGCAGTCATTAGGAAATGATACCAGACACCTTATTTACTGGTTAATCCATGTAAAAGATTCCACCTGGGTAAATTGGTCCGGACGGTTTAATTTGACCTTTTTTCGCCGCTGCTACTGTGACGCCAGAGAGCAGCATTGCACAAACAAGTGTTAAAACAACTAGCCACCGTTTCACGCATAATTCCTCCCTTCTATGTAACCCCCGTTACATGTTCCCCCCGAACAATAAAAATCAACCTAGTATTTACCATTATGCCGCAAATTTCCAGCAATGTAAAGCTATAATTGCTCTGATCCTGTCTATATAGGCTATTATATTTCATTATGTAATGTATCCAGCGATTTCAACAAATAAGGGTCTATGCCATCTACATTCTGTAAATTACGCATAACACGTTCATGATACCCAGGTCCGTTAGCTGACTCTCGTTCTACGCCCATTACATATTGCTCAGCCAGAAAAATCACACGAGCGCCCAAGGGAATTGATTTCTCTTTTAATCCATCGGGGAAACCCGAACCAGAGTATTTTTCATGATGGTGACGCACCATTAGCAACGTCTCCTTCGGTACACCGAACATTGCTAGTATGCGTTCGCTCATTACCGGGTGACCCCCGCCTTGCATCTCTGCTTTAGTAGCCGCTTCTGATTCCGATGTAAGCCCTACATCACGTAAACGTGCTGCATAACTAAGACATGTTAACCTTTTTTCATCCATGCCGGCTTCCTGACCTAAAAGTAAGGCGTACTTTACAACTAAGCCTGTGCTGTGAGCCAATTCCGGATAAAGACTCTCTAGAGTGTCCATTAGTCCCATTAACGTTGTAAGGTACTTTAACATCTCTTTGTCATCTTGCGCTACAACTACACGTGCCTGTTGGGTGCCGCGCTGTTTGATAATAGCATCTAATTCATGTGTGGCGTGAGTCCACTCTAACCAAAGCTGACTTTGGGCGAGGTACGTAGTTGCTCGCTGTAGATAACCTAACGCAGCGGCGCGATCGCCTGTAAGTGCAAAAATAGAACCGAATAACCGACATAAGCGTCCGACTTCGGCTCTATCCATAAGTCCCATATTATCCCAGAGAATACGCAAAGCGGCGCTACCTTGATGCAAAGCAGACGAGAACTGACCTTGTCGGTATCGTAGACGGCCTAACTCTGTACGAGCATATGCAGCTAGCGATGCTTCTTGCACAGAACCTAATATATCGAGTGCTGCTTCGAGCAAAAAACCCGAACGCGACAAATCGCCCATTTCCATGGTGATGATTCCTAGATTATGTAAACTAATTGCTTCGTAAAGCTTATCATCTAGTGTACGGTATGAGTTCAGTGCTTTTTGCATCCATACGGCAGCCTGTTCCCAATCTTCGTTATTCATCAGGCATAGTGCAGTTACAAGTTGTACAGCAGCCAATAATGGTAGATTCACTGAATCAAATTCATTATAGGTTGCAACTTGCCTGGCAATAGGAAGCGCTTCTCTTACTTCCCCCATACGCAGATGAGCCAAAGCGATGTTGTAACGTGTAGCAACTCTCTCATGCGAAGTGGTTTCAGCGTTATGTTGTAACTGATCGGAGATAAGAAAATGACGCATTGCCTCTTTGGGCCGACGCATTTCTAGCAGTAGTGTACCTAGCGCATTATGAATGCGGCAAGAGGTACCTATAGAAGTTTGAGGCTCTATATTTTGAGCTGCGCTTTCCCAACAGTCGCGGGCAGCTAAAAGCAAGCCTTTTTTAAAATGAGCGATACCTTTTTCCAGCAAACGCTCCGCTTTCACCTGCGACATTAACCCTCCCATCAATAATAAAAGCCCCTGACAGGTTGCCCATCAGGAGCCTGAGATAATCTCGGTCAGACTCGAGCGGCAACCGGACAGTCCTAGCTGAAATAAAGCCTTAGACTCCTAGCTTTGCGTCCCCAGCTTTCGCACAGGTTTGCTATTTACGCTCATACATTGTGCATTATGCACATTGGCGTTCGCTTTTCGCTAAAATATTCCTGCTACTAGTATAACTTAATACTTGAACCATTGTAAGGGCGTAACTGAAGGTTTAGACCCATTACTTCATCGCCAGCTCGCAATAACTGTGAAGCTGATTCAGCTAAATAATCTCCATCACTGATTTTATTATCCAAATTGGCGTCCACCCAAACATATACGCGAAATACACCGGAAGGTAACGTAATGTTAAAGCGACCCGCCTCTTTGAAGTTACCGTAGACTGCTACTTGCCAAGTATCGCCTACTGGCCTAGCACCGCCAGAACCCACTTCTACGGCAAATATAATGGGTATAAGGTCAGCATTCGTGGCACCACCCGGTGCTACTAAATCTAACCCCGGCCCGTAATTTGAATAATAAGCGCGTGTGCCCCAAGGGCTAATAGCTCCAACAGATATAACCGGAGCATAATTAGCTGGCGATACCAAATTGCTATAACCGTTATTGCCCGCCGCGGCTACCACAACAACACCTTTGGCAATGGCATAATCAATTGCTTGCTTCACCATAGGGTTAATGACGCTTACCCTATTACTACCCAGAGATAGGTTTATCACATCAGCGCCTTTTTGCGCCGCATACCATATGCCGTAGGCGGTACCGACATCATTACCCGTACCATTAGCACCCAAAACTCGCACCGGCATCAGCTTTACACCCGATGCAGCACCAGCAATCCCTATCCCGTTGCCAGTATCGGCAGCTATAATGCCAGCCACCATGCTACCGTGACCGTTCTCATCAGCAGCATCAAAATCGTAGCAATAGTCAGCTGCATCAGGTGCATCAGCAAACACAATGTTAAGATCGGCATTTTTAGGAGTGCTGGCACTACCGGCTTGCATACTGCAGCCTTTGGTAAACTGTACGAAACGGAAATCTTCATGTGTGCGACTAACGCCAGTATCGACCACAGCTACAGTAATATTGTTTAGATTCAAGCCTACTTTTTGCCATGCTCTTGGAAACTGCGTATAATGCAGACCCCACTGTGAACTAAAATAGGGATCGGTAATAAAAGCCTGCCACACATCGGAGACCGCATAGGATTTAATTAAACCGAGTTGCAGGAGACGTTCGCCTAAGTTTTTAGGGCAGGCAGATAAAGGCAGAGCAAACATTGATCCTGTAATATGCGCTTTAATACCAGCTTGTTGCAACCAAGTTTGCACGGCCTGCTCTTTTCCGCTAGTTGCCTGTAACAATAGTTGCTGTTCCCCTGCATCAAGTACTGAACTACTCTCTAAGGCAATGGTAGTAGGGCCGCCTGTGGCGCGTAAAAGACTGTTTTGCAAGGTAAAACTAGTATCGATGGGTGCATTACCTTGTGTCACCCCTAAAGCATAAGCCGTATCGAGTAAGCCGTGGCCAACGTGTAAACTATTTGCCCCACCGGCCAATGGACGGGCAGTAGATTTTAACAGCGATTCTACTTCTGCGGCATTATGCCCGGCCGCCAACAATAATGCTGCGACTGCTGAAACATGCGGAGCAGCAAATGATGTGCCGCTCCCAAGGTAATAATTACCATGCATTGTACTAATGATGCGACAAGAAATATCACTGGGGCATTGCGCTGCTGTAATATCGACAACTCCCCAAATTATAGCCGAGTTAACACTACCTGTGCTACTATTGTACGGACGCCACCCCAAACAACCGCCCAGCCCTACCGAAATAAACACAATTAAAGCGCTTATTATCCACCGTCTCCTGGTAACCCTAACTTTAGTGTTACCAGTAAAACATTGACAAGCACGCATGATATTGGTATAATCCCCCTGTTTATGTGCACAAGATGAAATTATTGCAAACAGCATCGCCAGCCGACCAGGCTAGCAATGCCAACATCCCCTTTTCGGAGGTGTCTGTAATGCCTAATAGATACCACCGTGACTGGTTTGCCCAAGACAGGCAACCCACACCGGAAGAAGATAATGATCACTTCGAGTATGTACTTCGTTTTCCTTTGCCCGCGGATAAGGTAATTCAGTCTGTTCAGTTAACAAAGGGTCGTCTTATTGTGGACTACCGCTTTGAGTTTACCGACCCCGAGATTTTAGAAATCGAAGAAGAATAACCATACGATCCTTAACGCTTACCACTCCCCCAGACAGGAATCTACATAATAACGCGGAAATTCCTTTATGAGGTGCAGCATAATGCAAAATGAGTGGTATTTAAACGGTCCTTCTCTTGATTCCTTACCCAAAGGACGCGAACCCTCCGAGGGCCATCAACTGGGTGATTTAAACATAGAACCTCTAGCTGTCTTTTTAGCTGCTGGGGCCGCCTCCTCATTAGAAAATTTACTGGCTAGCCAAGCGGAAGGTTTAGCTGCTGGTATTCTGTTAGGTCATGTTGCCCATTCACAACGACCTTTCTTGTTAATAACAGCGGTAGTAGCGGTAGCCACTGGGCGAAACGTTCGCAATTTCAACTTTAACGATGAAATGTGGCAGGAATTATCGACTCTTAAAAATGCGCAGCATCCAGATACGCTGGTGGTGGGTTGGTTTATCAGCCAGCCCGGTAGCAGTTTTCTAGCCGACGAAAATGCTTGCCAGCAACATAATCGCTGGTTTACGCACCCCTGGCAGGTGTTTCTAGCCATTGATCCTCAACAATACACATCCCGTTTTTACCGTTGGGAGAACGGCAATCCGGTACCGCTGGATAATTTTGCTGTATGGAACCAATGGAAAGAGCCCCCAGCGACTTTGCTAGCTGATACTGAGCCAAATAATGAGAACGAAGCGCCTGTTGAATTCGTCCCCGAACCCATACCATGGTGGCGTTATACTGCTTGGGTAGCACTTATTCTTCTGTTGCTGCTATTGTTATTTTGGCGTGGCTCACCTGTGAGCATCCCAAATTTACGCTCGATGGCTAGCCAACGGCAAGCAGAATTGGAATTGCTACAACAAGATTTATCCGACGCAAACCAAACCATTATTAATCAGCAGATAGAGGCCGTCGATATAGCAAATGTCGATAACGATTACATTATAAAACCAGGGGATACCTTATGGGCCATTAGCTTATCAATGCTAGGTTCCCCATATGAATACCATCGTTTGGCTGCTGCTAACGGAATTACCGACCCCTCACTTATATATCCTGGTAGACGCCTTGCTTTACCCGAAGAAGAGCATTAGGACCCTACTCGAACTCCCACAAACAACGCTGCATAATTTGACGATATAAAACTGCATGTTGACGAAAGGCTGCTTCATCCCGTTGGGTCAACGCTTTATCTATGGCAACACGAGTAGTAATGGCCAAAATGGCGAGCTCAATTTGTTCGCGTATTATTTCTGTGCATATGTGATCTATGTATTTGCCAGCCTCTGGCCAAGCCGGGTTCGGTTCTACCACTTGCTCATACCATGCCGGTATATTACCGCAAAACGAGAGCACCACGTAAAGTTGGCCTTGAAAATTGTGTAAAGAATGGATAGCCTCCAGGGGATCGTTGATGCAAAGCGAGTTGTGACGGTGCATCTGGCGAATTAGTTGACCATTCACTATAGATACTTCTTCTCGCTGACAAGCACCTAATGACAATTCAAAGCCTATACGAGGACTACCTAGCTCTGATACAAGCATGGTATTAGGTAAAAACTCCCTATTTCTTACAAAACTAACCTTTTCCAGCAGGCCCGGTTTATCGAGCAGAAATTGTAGCGCAAACTTACTCATTGGATGTTTCAAGGGAGTACGGATGAAGTGAAGAATTGCTTCTTGTTTAGCCTTCAGCATCAACTATCACCTCTACGCCATATATATGGTGGTTGATATGAAGACATGCCAGACAATACATCTATCCGATCTCAGAAGCGGAGGCTGAAAGTTGCGCATAACATTTTTAGGAACAGGCACCTCACAGGGTGTTCCGCTGGTGGGCTGCAAATGCCCGGTGTGCTGTTCCCCTGATCCGAAAAACAATCGCAAACGCCCTAGCTTATGGCTGGAATTTGCCGGCAAGAGTGTGCTTATAGACACATCACCCGAATTCCGTCTACAAGCGCTAGAGTGTGGCATTAGCCATATAGATGCTGTTTTATTCACCCATGCGCACGCAGATCATATTTTTGGTTTCGATGACATCAGACGTTTTAACCAGATGCAAAGGCAAACAATCCCCATATATGCTAGTGCTAACACCATAGCAGTCCTAAAGGGCTTATTTAGTTACGCCTTCGCTGTCAATGAAGATAACTGGGCAGTTCCTCGTGCCCGCGCTATGATTATAGATGGCGATTTTTCTTTGTTTGGCCAGCTTTGCCAGCCATTGTTGGTGTACCACGGTGCCCTACCAGTTACAGCATTCAGAATCGGTAATTTTGCCTATGTAACCGATTGCAGCCTGATTCCGGCAAAAACCATGTCGCAATTATATGGGCTGGATGTGTTGGTTATTGATGCCCTGCGTTATCGTCCACACACCACTCACTTTAACGTAGATCAAGCTTTACAAGTGATAAACACCCTGCAGCCCAAACAAGCCTACCTCACTCACATGTGCCACGAAGTGGAGCATACGCAACTAGCCGCCTCACTACCGCCTACTGTTGCCCCAGCATACGATGGCTTGGTGATTGAAGTTTCACAACCGCCCACTAAAGTAATATAATGTAGGGAGAACATTTATTCGTCTGGGGGTTAAGTGAGTGTCTACCTCTCACCAACTCATCGCCTTACAATTGCCTTTTTTCTACACCAGCCACCCCAATTTACCAACTGCGCCTGTGGCTATAGTAAAAGGTAACCGGATCATTGAACTATCGCCTAGCGCACTACAAGCTGGTGCAGAGCCACACTTACCGTTGCGCGCTCTGCGTCTGGCTGTTCCAGGCCTGCATATAGTGCCATATGTAGCCAGCGATTATCAGCAAGCTACTACTCATTTTTACCAAATTTGCGCTGATTTTTCTGACGCAGTTGAACCGTTATCCCCTAATTATGTTCTAGTTAGTTTGGCTGGGTTGAATACGCATATTGGCACGTTACTGTTACATACCGTTTTTTCTGCTTTTAATATGCCAGTGGTAGCTGGAATAGCCACCACACGCTGGCTAGCCCGTTGCGCTGCCACATACCTAGCCACGCAAACCAAAACGCCTACTCCTCAATTGCTTGAAGTTTCTCCAGCTACTGCCGCCAATTTTTTAGCCCCTCTACCCCTGCACTACCTATCTGAAAGTGAAATAGCTAAACCAGCAGCCGTTGTGCAACAGCTACTATGCTTAGGCATTAAAAACTTCGGCCAATTGGCAGACATCCCGGTTGCTGACCTTACCGCTCGCTTTGGCACCACCAACGGGCCATTACTGCAACAGTTAGCCCAGGGGATAGATCCCACCCCACTACGGCCTCTTTGTTTACCACAACGAGCTAGTGTCTCCTTCAATGTCCCTATAGAAAGCGGAGGTATTAGTGATGCTGCTTCTGCCGACCGCGTGCTGGTTCATCTCAGTACAAAACTGGCCACCATTTTAGCAGAGCGAGCACAAGCTGCCAGGCATATTGATCTGTGCTTAACTTATCGCCACCACACCGAGCACTTTCAGTTGCAGCTAGCCACCCCAACCATGCAGTATACCGCGCTACTGGCGGCCGCCCGTCGCCTGTGGCAACGAGTTAACTTGGCGGAACCAGTACTCGCCATGAAATTGCAAGCCAATAAGCTAGAACAACCCAAGGTTATCCAAGAAAACATTTTCGCAGAAAGCAAAAGAACGCCCGATAAACTAGCACAAGCTATGAAATCCGTACACACTCGCTTTGGTCAAAACTCCCTGGTTACAGCAGGGCAACTACCTATCAGCCGCCGAGAAATGGTAAGAGCATTATGGGAGCGAGAGCATTTATAACGTAATGGCCAAAATTGGCAAACAATCGTTCTACATGCCGCTTGACTGCAGAACGATTATGTCGTATGCTATGCATATAGACGAACGCTTGTTTGTTAGCTGAGCTTGAGGTGGAACAACGTGAGTAAAATACTCGATCAGCCTGTAACTGTAAACCTTAATGCCCAAGGTTTACTTGCTGGTTTTACCATGGGTGGTAATGCACATAAAGTTATAGATGTGCTTGAGGAGTGGCGCGACATCGGCTGCTGGTGGGATAACGAAGGAGAGAAAGTCTTCTACCGCGTGCATACCACAAAGGGCGGGTACGAGTTATATCACGATCTGTCGAACAACACTTGGCACCTTTACCGGATAATTGATTAACTATGTTTGCTCACTTGCACGTCCATTCACCATTCTCGTTTCTTGATGGAGCTTCGAGTCTGGAAGAACTGCTTGAGCAGGCAGCGGCGATTAATTGCCATGCCTTAGCCATTACCGATCACAATAACATGGGTAGTGCCGTCCGCTTTGCCAAACTAGCACCCAATTACGGCATCATACCCATTCACGGCTGTGAAATTACCCTTACCAACGGCCATCATTTAACCTTGCTTTGCCAAAACCGCATCGGTTATGCTAATCTTTGCCGCCTACTTACTCATTCGCACCTAAATTCACCACGGGGCTTACCAGCCTTCCCCCGAGCTCAGTTAGCTGAGTACAGCGAGGGTTTGATAGCGTTATCAGGCTGCCGTCGCGGTGAAATTCCTTCGTTAATACTACACGGACTCAAAGAAGAAGCCCTAGCAAGCGCCCGTTATTATGCAGCAACGTTTCCTGGCTGTTTTTACATAGAGCTGCAAAACAACCTACTCCCCCGTACCACACTGCTAAATAACACGCTAGCTGATCTAGCTGAGCATTTACATCTGCCTTTGGTTGCTACCGCCAACGCTCATTACGCTACTCCCAATAAATTTCCCATACACGATGTTCTTACCTGTGTACGCACCCTCACCACTTTGGCAAGCATACACCCTTGTCGTCGCCTAAATGCTGAGAACTACCTATTTTCCCGTCAAGCTATGCAAAGTCGCTTTCGAGCCTGGCCATCGGCCTGGCAAGGAATGCAAGAAATTGCCGAACGTTGTAGCACGGCCTTGCCACTTGGCGAAAACCTTTTCCCCACATTCACAACGCTGGATGGCAGCAATGCGCCCACATTTCTGCGCCAACTGGTATACCAAGGGGCGCAAAAACGTTATGGATGGTTAAGCAGTCACATTAAAGAGCGCTTGGACCACGAATTGAGCATCATTTGCAAATTAGGCGTGGCCGATTATTTTTTGGTAGCCTGGGATATAGCGCGTTACGCTCGCCTGCAGGGCATTCGTTATGCTGGTCGCGGCAGCGCCGCCGATTCTGCAGTGGCCTATTGTCTTTATATTACCGATGTAGATGCCATCGATCGCCAATTGCTTTTCGAACGATTTCTCAATTTAGAGAGGGCGAAAAAACCCGATATCGATATTGATTTCGATGCCACTCGCCGCGCCGATGTAGCCCAATATGTCTATGATAAGTACGGCAAAGAGCATGTAGCTTCAGTATGCACTTACCACACTTATCACGCTCGTTCAGCCTTGCGGGATTTCGGCAAGGCCATGGGTTTCACCATAGAAGAGATTGATCGGTTAACCAAATTACTCCCTCACCTAGCTGCCGATAGCATCCGCAAGGCCATAACCGCTTTACCCGAATTGGCCAATAGCGACCTACCCTTCTCCAGATACAACAGATTGATAGATCTTTGCGAGCAGGTAGCGGGATTCCCGCGCCATATCGGTACCCATTTAGGTGGTTTAGTGATCAGCCACCAGCCCATTATTCAAATAAGTCCGCTGCAAATGGCAGCCAAGGGCGTGGCTATTATTCAATTTGACAAAAACGATATTGAAGATTTAGGGTTAATTAAGCTTGACTTGCTCAGTCTCCGTACGTTGTCCGCCGTACAAACAGCCATGCAAGATATTAACGCTAATCAGCAAGCATCCAACTTACCACCGTTAGAGTATAGCAATATTCCTGCTAATGATCCCGCCACCTACGACATGCTCAAACAGGGTGAAACCATCGGCGTATTCCAATTAGAGAGCCCGGCACAGCGAGCCCTGCAAACTCGGCTGGCACCACAAAACAGCGAAGATATTCTCGCCAGTATCGCCTTAATTCGCCCCGGTCCTATTAAAGGTAATATGGTGGAGCCCTTTATTGCCCGTCGGCATGGGCAAGAACCTGTAGAATACCTGCATCCCGATTTAGAACCAATTTTGGCTAAAACATATGGGGTGGTACTTTTTCAGGAGCAAGTGATTGAAATAGCAACTAAATTAGCTAATTTCTCCCCTGGTGAAGCAGATCGTTTGCGAAAAGCGATGTCACAATGGCACTCGCAAAAACAAATGGAAGCTATAAGTAAGGAGTTTAGCACCCGAGCGGTTGAGAATGGCATTCCACGCCAAACAGCAGAGGTTATCTACTCATACATTGCTAGTTATGCTGGTTTTGGCTTCTGCGAAGCACACGCAGCTGCCTTTTCCGATACCGCATATAAAACCGCTTACTTGGTAAAACATTACCCGGCGCAATTTTATGCCGCTATTCTTAGCCATCAGCCCATGGGTTATTATCCGGCACGCACCATCTGTTTAGAGGCCACTCGTAGAGGCATACAAATTCTCCCCCCAGATATTAATCGAAGTCACCTGCGTTATACGGTGGAAGAAAACGCCATACGCGTCTCCTTAGCACAGGTGCGCACTATGACGACAAACTTGGCTACAGAGATTATGCAGCAGCGTACAGCCCAGGAATTCCTTTCCCTAAAGGATTTTTGTCAACGAGTGGTTGCTCCTCGTCACACCATAACTAATCTCATATTAGGTGGTGCCTTCGATAACTTACACGCCAACCGTCGACACCTATTGTGGCAACTCGATACCGTTATACATCTACGACATCACACTCGCCAACCGCTCCCTTTAAGCGATGTTACCTGTAAAAAAGAGGAGCAATCGGATTTTACGGTCATACAAAAATACCAACAAGAAGTATCTGTGCTTGGCTTTTCGCCAGGGAAACACCTCATGCAATTTAGTAGGGCTGCTTTGGCCAAACGAGGTGCTTTGCCCACCGCTATCGCTAATAAAGCAAAGCAAGGGGCATCAGTGACGGTGGCTGGCCTAGTATTACGACTGCACCGGCCCCCCACCCGCAGTGGGCGAACAGTAGTATTTTTTAGCTTGGAGGATGAACAAGGGTTAAGCGATGTAACAGTATTTGAAGATGTATACCACAAATATGGTTCATTGATTTATACCAGCACAGCGTTACTTGTACAAGGTTACTTGGAACGCCGCGGTGAGGGTGCCAGCATTATTGCCCAACGCATATACGCATGGAGTATTGATATTGTTTGAAGGCTGCCACTTACTGCGGCAGCCTTCTTTTATTTGCATCTACATAACACCAATACCACGTAGGTAAGCCAATGACTTCACAACCCGGTTGTGCCGCAAATCTAAAGAGTCTTCCTCGCCACTAATGCCTTCTAGTTCCATAGTGAACGGACCGTAAAAGCCCACAGCATCCAGTATTCTAAACATGCGTGGGAAGTCAATGGTGCCTTCCCCTAACGCCGGAAAGTACCAATCCTCATGCTTCATTCGGCTATCTTTAAGGTGTACGTGGTTGACGTAGGGCAGCATTTGCTCTAACTCAGCCAACGCATCAATGGTTTCGTTATAGTAATAGAGATTAGCTGTATCGAAGTTTATGCGAATATTGTTATGTTGCAAATCACGCATGGTTTGCAAGCCACCCTTCGCCGAATCAAATAACGGCGGGTGAGTTTCTAAGCACACCAATACGCCCTGGAAAAGTGCTGCCTCGCCCAACTCCAATAAGTTATCGTATACCGTACGGGAGCGTTCAGGGGCTGATACATTAAAGAATCGAGCACCCAAACTATGGGCTATCTCCATCTGCCGAATTAACTTGGCTAATCCTTCTTTAGTACGAATGTCAGCATGACCAAAAGCCGATGTGATACGTACATTATTCTCTGCACACAAAGAACGGAAAGCCTCAATGTGTTGAGGTGATGTTTCGTCACTGATCTCAGCCAATGGGTCGTCTCCTGTAGCAGCCTGCGGTTTTAAACCCAATTCAATATTGGACAACCCCACTTTGGCAGCGCCGCGTACTGTCTCGGAAGCCCCCCATTTACCGTAGGTATTGGTAAATATGCCAATTTGACGACGCACAAATAATCCCTCCACTTTATTACTCTAGCTTAGGAATAGATTCTGCGGTTATATCATTCATCCTCCCCTTAT
>CAYMKM010000005.1:0-32750 GCA_964390985.1 uncultured Clostridia bacterium
TGTCGGCAAATACGGCAAGTGATAGCTCAAGCTTGTTTACACAGGCATCGCATTCGGCCACTGCGTTTTGATCCGCCTTATTCATATGAAATACGTACCAATAGCCCGGTAAAAGTAGCGCGTAACCTAAATCCGGGTGTAAGAGTGGATATATTAGATGCTTATACGGTTCTTTATCGTGCAGATGATATGTCTATCTTGCCTTATTAAAGGAGGACACTCATGCCTATATCTATATTTGCTGATTTTGAGAATGGTAGCTTAGGTAGCTGGCAAGAAGAGAACGGTGTTGTTAGTATTCAGCCCGCTGGTGGGGTAGATAACCCCTGGTTTTACTTTCTAATATCTTTTGTAGAAGGGCGTACAGTAGAGTTTAAAGTGCCCACTCTGGCCGATCAGGGAGGGTGGCCTTTCAGTGTATCTTACGATCGCACAGATTGGGTTCCTGCCGATTATTGCGGACCGAAGGCTGGTTTTCGCCACTATTTCCAGGCGGACGATGCCATAATAAGCCTAACACCTCCTTATACTAATGGCATGTTTTACGATTTCACTTTGTGGGCCAAGCGTTCTCCACATGCCGATATTCGTTATTTAAGCAACATAAAGCCGCCAGGCTCAGAACCACTAACCTGCATTACGGTTAGCCAAATGGGGGAATTAGCGAACAAGCCAGCGGTTTGGTTGGTGGCCAGGGAGCACCCGGCGGAAGCGGCGGCATCGTGGTTAGCTGAAGGTGTTGTCCGTTATTTGCTTTCACCAGCACCTAGCGCGCGGGCCTTGCGGGAACAGTTTGTTTTCCATATTATACCGCTGCTTGATATCATGGGTGTACACAGTGACCCAGCCCGCAATGCACTAGGCTGGGACGACGGCGAAGATAGCATGACAGCCTTGGTAAAACAAGAGATTATTAACGAGCAACAAAATGGGGAAGTGGCTCTTATAGCCAATATCCGTTCCCTTTGGCAGGGGTGCGATGATCGTATTACTCTGGTAAAATCTCCTCAGCAATACTTTGAGCGGATGTCAGCAGCGACCACCCTTCCATGGTTCTCTATAAAAACAGGGATGCCTAAGAGTTCCGCCTTTGCCGCTATGGCTGCCGAAGTTTGTCCACAAGCGGTGGTAGCGGAAATACAGACCTCGTGGTTTTACAACCAAGCGAGCATGGGTGCTACGCATGATATTCGCAAGAGCCAATATGACCTATTGCAAGAAGGTGAGTTATTGGCGCATACATTATCAGCAACGCTGGGGGTAACACCCACACCTATGCTACCAGCTTTACTGGCACCAAGGTTAGTGAGCAATGAACAAAGCGCCCGAGTCACAGTGTTATGCTCACAACCCGATGCGCAAATATTTGTAGCTGGCCATGCATATCAGCAAGAGATGCGGCCCGTGGGAGTGCAGGGTTCTTATTCGCAGTATGAAGTAGAGATTCCGTTTACTCAAGTAGAGCTGGTACAATACATAACCTTGAAAAGCGGGTCGGAAGAAAGACGTATAATATTGGCAGAGCGGCGTAACCGTCCATCTGATTCTAGTTTATTGTAGTTGGTAACTATTGGGAGGTATTATTTGCATGTCACAACAGCATCATTTATGGCCACATCAAGAAGCAAAACGAATTATTAACCGCTGGCCGCAAAGACAGAAATATATTTTGCAAACGGGTTTTGGCCCATCGGGGCACCCGCACATGGGCACTATTGGTGAAATTGTACGCACTCACTATGTGGCCATGGCCCTGCATGATTTGGGCAAAGAGAGCGAGATTATTGTTTTCTCCGATGATATGGATGGTTTGCGCAAGGTGCCCACCAATATTCCCGTCCCCTGGTTGAATGAGCATTTAGGTAAACCAGTTACTGCTATTCCTGATCCATATGGCACAGCGTCATCGTTTGGTGATCATATGAATGCCGAGTTACAGGAGATGCTACGAAAAACGGGTATCAATGCCACCTTCCGCTCGGCCACGACCTGCTACCGCGAGGGTATCTTTGAAGAGGGCATCCGGCACATGTTTGCCAACATGGAAGGTATAAAAGAGCTGGTGTTGCCCACCATGCGGGAGGAGAACCGGATAGATTGGTTCCCTTGGCTACCACGTTGTGAGCAATGCGGTAAAATCTACACCACAGTGGTGCATGGTTATGATCCCAAGGAGGTAACGGTTGATTACTCTTGCACGGGCCGATTCCGTGATGTCGAAGGCTGTGGTTACAAGGGTACGCAAAGCGCCTTGGGCGGGCGGGGTAAGTTCTTTTGGAAAGCCGACTGGGCTTTGCGTTGGTATGTATTTGGCGTCAACTTTGAGATGCACGGTAAGGATCTGATTGATTCAGCTCAGCTTTCAGCAGCAATTGTACGTATGCTCGGTGGGAAAGCGCCAGTAAACATGATGTTTGAACTGTTTTTAACCGAAGAAGGGCGGAAAATAAGCAAATCCACTGGTCTGGGTATCTCCATGGATAATTGGGGACGCTGGGGGACGCAGGATTCACTTAACTTGTTAATGTTTAAAAACCCCAAGCAGCAAAAGCGGCTCAGCTCCGATAGTATTATTCAATATACCGATGAGGTATTGACTATGGCTGCTGATGATCCGCAGTATAGGTTTATTTACTACCAAAATGAGCGGCCCGACTTAGGCGGATTACGCTATTCCGATATTATCAACTTGGTGAATGCCACTAGCATAACTGATCCGGATCAGTTGATGGAGTATTTGGGCCGTACCTTTGGCGCAGAGCGTATTAAAGAGAATGCCTTTGTAGTACGCGAGTTATTGGAGAAGGCGATCCATTACTACGAGGATTTTGTGTTACCCACTCGCCAGGTGCCAAAGCTAGACGAAAAAGAATGGGATATGGTAGCGGAGTTCGATCAATTTATTGATACTACCGACGATGCAGAAGCAATACAAACTGGCGTATTCCAAATTGCCCGTCAACACGGCTACCAGCCTAAAGAGTTTTTCAAAGTGTTATATGGGGTATTGTTAGGTGCACCTAGCGGGCCGCGTATCGGTGGTTTTGTAAAATTGGTAGGTACACAGCGCATTCACGAATTAATTGTAGCAGCCCGGCAATCTGCTACTAGTGAAGCTTAAAATGAAGGCTTACATGACCTACATCAGAATTGGCATTCTAATTCTGGCTGGACTTGTATGTTATGTTTCGCTTTTGTTGTTACCAAGCAATCGCTTTTATTACTTGGGGTTTGTTCCGGGTGCCGGTTTAGTAATTTTATATATTATGCTAAAACGCTGGGCCCGGGCTCAGCAGCGGCTGGAACGCTTGCGGGCTGCTTGGGGCAAACGAGTAGAGAAAAAGCATTCGAAATGGGAAGTGATCCGTGCTCTATATGAAGCTACGGCCAATAACCCTGAGCAACCGGGGCAAAGCCAGCTAGATGAGCGAACCTGGCATGACTTAGATATGGATGCCATTTACTGCCAAATGGATAGCACACTCACTATACCTGGGCAGCAAGGTCTTTATAACATGTTGCATAGGCCAGTAATGGCTGAAGAAAAACTCCTCGAGCGGGAGCGCTTGATTAGCCTTTTTATGGAAGATGCACAAAAGCGAGAGCGTGTGCAGGTTATACTCGACAAATTAGGCACTGAAAATGGCAATTACATAGTGGATTTACTGTGGGGAAGTATCCCGGCCAACAAGCGGAGAGTGTTATTAGCTAATGTGTTATTGGGTTTAGCTGTAATAACTCCCCTTACCGCTATTTACAGGCCATCACTTGCACTAATGGCCATATTTACAGTGTTCACTGCCAACATGGCCTTACACTACCATACTAGGCGCTGGGCATTAATGTATATGGATACTATAGGGTACCTTGGTCGGTTACTTGCTTGTGCAGGCAAGTTAGCTCAAACCGAGTTAGGCTTACCTGCTGAATATGGCGAGCGTCTGCAACGGTTGTTGGCTGGAACAAAGCAATTACGTCGCCGTACCGCCCTTTTGGCTTTGATGCAAGGTGACGACGTGTTATATATTTGGATTAATGTATACCTATTACTTGAGGTGCGTGCCCTACATGGTGTATTGCGGTTCATTAAGCAACAGGGCCCTCGCTTGCAAGCACTGCATGAGATGGTTGGGCTCATTGATAGCATGCTAGCCGTAGCCTCACTCAGAGTCAGCTTAGGCCAGCAGGGTTACTGCTTACCCCAATTTCACTCAGATTCTGTTAAATTGGTCGGCGACACTTTAATACACCCTTTACTAAGCCAACCAGTTGGCAACGATATAAGCTTATCTATAGGGCAAGGTGGAGTTAACGGGGTTGTTATCACCGGGGCAAATATGTCCGGGAAATCCACCTATTTACGCACCATTGGTGTTAATGCTGTGTTGGCACAGACTATTCACACCTGTTATGCCCGGACGTATAGCAGTGTATTTCTCCGGGTTTTAAGCGTTATTGGCCGCGCCGATAACATCATCGCCGGCAAAAGCTATTATTTAGTGGAAGCTGAAGCAATTAAACGCATTCTGGCCGCGGCTGATGGAGAGGCCACTATTTTATGTATTTTAGATGAAACTTTTCGCGGTACCAACTCTTTGGAACGTGTGGCAGCATCTACGGCTGTTTTGCGCTATTTAATTCGCCGTCAATGTTTTATAGTGGCTGCGACACACGATTTAGAGGTGCCCATGCTACTTGATAATGAATACGCAGCATTTCATTTTAGTGAACGTGTAGATACCACAGGTATTAGCTTTGATTATGAGTTGAAACCAGGTATTACACAAACGCGCAATGCCATAAACCTCCTGCGCTATTTAGGGTATCCTGATGAAATATTTGCTGATGCAATGGAAGCAAAAGAGCGGTTGGAGCATAAAGATACCCGGCCGAATTAATCGACCGGGTTAACCTTATAGACGAATATCTAAAACAGCAGATATACCCACACCACTGACACGCTGTATGGTTCTTACATCAAAACTGTTTACGGGGACCAGCGCTTTAGCGCGAAACCAGCTTTCGTTCCCTTCTACTTCCAGTTGGGCCACAGCGGCTACTTTGTTCACCTGGGTCGATGAGCCAGTCACTTGCACAGCGCCGATATGTGCCCCATTACCAAGGGATATAATGGGTACCACTTTGGTTGTCTCACTGCTCATCACTTTGTTATTCTGCATAATGGCATTAACAGCAGTGTTCATTTGTGGAGCGAAGGTTTGCACCACATAACCAATGCCGAAGGCCTTAAGCAGTGTAAAAATAGGATCAGCAGCATTGGTGGTAATAGGTGAGGTGGCTGTGATAATAGAGGCAACCAGTATAAGAACCAACGTTACACATCGCTTATTTACTAATTTAAACATGATTCGCACCTCCGTTTAACGAGGGAAATGGCGCAAAGCAGCGCTGCTGTAAAGTAAGTTGATGTTGTTGCCTGAGATTGTCACGTCATCGCCAATTAGCCCGCCAACTATGCGTACATTGTTGCCCGACACGTTGATCTTACCACCAGCAATAATGAACGCATTTACATTGGCATTGTTTTCTTCAATGGATACATCGCCTTCTACCCATATTAACAGGTCATTCGGGGCACTCACGCCTCGGCTGGTGATGAGTAAATTTCCGCGCACCACCAATAAGCCGCCACCATTTAGAGCACCATTTATCATGAGGTCGCCATCTACCGTTGTCACACCGTATAACTGTGTGCCTGCTTGCAGCGTTATATTACCGCCATATGTCTTGTTGGCTAGCCAGCGCAGGGTATGCCAATTCATAGTCGGCAGCGATAATTTGTTTACGCCTTCCATTCTGTAGATACCCTTCTTAGCATCCACCTTATCGTGTGCATAGATGACATCGCTAAACGAAGCGTTGTTACCGGAGACAGTTACATCATCATTGGCTCTGATGGCTCCAGTTACACGTAAGTTATTACCGCGTAGCACAATATCATCCTGGGCAAAAATTGCGTAACCAAATGCAGGCCACTGTTGCAAAGTTGAGCTTACACCATAATCGTCCCAAATAGGTACAGGTATAGGTACGGGTGTTGGTACCGGTGTTGGCGAAGGTGTAGGTGTTGGCACCGGCGTTGGCACCGGCGTTGGCACCGGTGTTGGTGCGACTGGTTTGGGGGAGGCGGCTGATTCAATGGTAATATCAATTATTGCCGAAACTCCCACTTGGCTTACTCGCCGCATGCCCTGTAAGGGGTTTTTGCTATCTAAGGGGATAAGAACCTTAGCTCGGATTGTATCGAGCACATCGCCCTCTAGTTGAGCAACAGCTTGCACTTTTGCCACCTGATAATATGGACCGCTCACTTGTGCTGCACCAATGTAAGCTCCGGTACCCGCACTTAAAATAGGAACTACTTTTGTGCTGTCACCTTTTCCTAAGCCACTATTCATGGTGATAGCATTCACAAAATCATTCAATTCAGTTTGAAACATATCGACCACATAAGCGACACCGAATAACTTGATTGCTGAGGTGATATCAATGGCTGCATAAGCTGTTGGTATTGCTGTAATGGCCAGCAAGGCAACAATTATTATCCAGCCATTTGTTTTTTTACACCATTTTTGCATGCTAATTCCTCCTGCCTACTTTCTTGGCTGTGGTAATTATAGAGTCACTACAGGTCCTTTAGTTACTAGGCTAGTAGTATACAATGGAGATATTAAAGGGGAAGTTGGTGACAAAAACATGGCCACGCATAGTATTGCCTTGATTCCTGGTGATGGTATTGGCAAAGAAGTTGTGCCCGCAGCTCAGCATGTATTAGATTTCACTGCTAAAACAGTAGGTGGCTTTCGTTTAAAGTACACTACCTACCCATGGGGCTGTGAGTGGTACTTAAAAAACGGAAAAATGATGCCTGAGGATGGTTTAGAGCAACTGCGCCAGCATGATGCCATTTTTCTGGGTGCGGTGGGTTTTCCCGGTGTGCCGGATCATGTATCGTTATGGGGTTTGCTGCTACCAATTCGGCGCGATTTCCACCAATATGTAAACTTACGCCCGGTGAAGTTGCTAAACGGCATTGAATCGCCGTTGCGGGGTAAGGGGTGTGAGCACATTGATTTTTGGGTGGTGCGCGAGAACAACGAAGGCGAATATTCCAACATGGGCGGGCGTCTGTATGCCGGGCAACCGCAGGAGACAGTCGTGCAAAACGCGGTATTCACTCGTTTTGGAGTGGAACGCATCATTCGCTACGCTTTTACACTAGCCAGGCAAAAAGGGAAACAACGCCATGTCACCTCAGCCACTAAGTCGAATGGGATTAATTTTACTATGCCTTTTTGGGATGAGATGTTTAAGGCGATTGCCAGCGAGTACCCGGATTGCTCCACCGATAGCTGCCACATAGATGCGTTAGCTGCCCGGTTTATTACTCATCCGGAGCGGTTTGATGTAGTGGTAGCTTCCAACTTGTTTGGCGATATTCTCACCGATTTGGGGGCAGCAATTGCCGGCAGTATTGGTATTGCCCCTTCGGCTAATATCAACCCAGAGCGGGAGTATCCTTCCATGTTTGAGCCAGTGCATGGCTCCGCACCCGATATTGCCGGTTTAGGTGTAGCCAACCCGGTGGGGCAGGTTTGGTCGGGAGCAATGATGTTGGAGCATTTAGGGCATGCCAAAGCGGCACAAATATTGATGGCCGCCGTTGAGCAGGTGCTGGTTGGTGGCGTGAAAACAGCCGATATTGGTGGTAGCGCCTCCACCGACGAAGTGACTGAGGCCATTTGTGAGGCTATTGCAGCCTTACACGATTCTCCTTTGGCTAGGCCACAGCACTAGAGTGTCGCCAGTGATGGTGAATCCCTGCTGATGTAGCTGCGTGGCTGCTGGGTTTTGCCCTACTGGTGAACCATCGATGCTTTGTACGGCAATAGATCGCCGCGGCCGCTGGTGGCCAGGGATATCTAACAACCTGGGCAGAATGCCAGCTGCAGTTGGCCAAGTGGATAAACATTGTGGCGAGCGCCATAAGGTGCGGCCATAACCGGTGATATATAAAGATGGTTCGCCGTTAACTAATATGATGTAATTTAAAGGTGAGCGGGCGTAATTGGCGTTGCTGGGCAATCCGGTGGCAAAAAGCGGGCCAAATAAGCTGGCAGGATCGTACGAATTAAGCAGGAGGGTTTGTGGCTCTGCTGGTGTAGCGCGTGTGGCCCGCAGTTGGTCGACTACTTCGGGTAAAGCAAATTGCGAACCACCTAAATCCTCAATAAAGTAGCCACCCCGCACTTGTCCACTCATTTCACGACGGCGTAATTCACGGTAAAGTTGGCTCCAATAGCGTTCCAACCCTTCCGCTGCTAGCATGGAGCGTGTGAGCACACCCCAACGTTGCAGCAATATATCTGCCAGGCGACAGATAGCAGCTTCGTTATCGCTTGTTTCCGATGAAACAGCAGGTAGAAGCGACCAGCGGCCTCCGCTGCTCAAGGCAGATACTGCTCTTTGCCGGGCTTGCATGCGTAAGCGGGCGTTATATCGGCCATCTGGCTTTGGTGCATGGGGTGTTGCTTGCTGTTTGTAACCGATACGGGCCGGGGCGAAAGTATCGTTAGTGACTCTGCCCGCTAAGGCTAGCTCCCACAAAGCATCGTGTATAGCGTGGCGGTCAGCTAGCCCTCCGGCTAGATCGTGAATAAAAGCCGCACCTTTGTTGCGCAAAGCATCCTCTACCTGCCGGGCTAGTGGAGAGAGATTTGCTTGGGTAACATCAGGGTATAGCAAAGGGTGCAAAGCAATAAAATCATCACGTAAAAAGAATGCCAAGCGACCCCGCTGCGGGCTACCACCGGGTTGCATTACCCATACAAATTGACCACCGGCACAAATAACATCCAACCAGGATTGATTATATTGGCCCAGGCGAGCGGGGAAAATATCGCGCTCCCACACTTCCACGGGCAAAAAAACGCCACTTAGCTGCGTTAATATTACAGCCAATGCATCAGGATCACCGGTGGGCGATGGTGCCGTATAATCATATAAATCTTGCCATTGGGTAAGAAAACGGGCGTAGACATCGGGCTTTACGGCTTCTACTTCCTGTCGTAGTACGGATATGGTACGCCGATGCATTTCTTGTAATACATCGGGGTGACACCATTCAACGTCGGTAAACGCTGGTCGAAAGCTACCGGCCACTAAGGCTGCATTGGCCGTAAGTACATTAGCTAGCCGAGTTACCTCTTCAGCGGACCAACCAAAGCGGATAGCCGCTTCGTCGGCGGTAAATGGGCCATGAGTACGGGCATGACGACGCAATAACACCATACAGGCTTCATTGTGTTGCTCACCTTCAGTTATATACGCCAAACGGTATAAGTCGTGTTCTTCAGCGGCAATAAAGCGTTGGCTATTTTGCCCTGGGATATTAATAGCCATAGCTCGATTTGCAGCGAGCAATTCGGATAACAACCCTGGTTGACAGCAACGTTCCTCGATTTCCTGGGCGGAAAGGTCGCCTAGATCCAATAACACTTCTTCTAGTTCATCGGCGTTACGTGCTTGTTGACCAGGTGAAAGTCGTTGCCGCCGTTGTATGGTGGCAGCTATGGCTTGGGGATCAAGCAGGTCACGAAGTTCCTGCTCACCAAGCATCTCTTGCAGCAGCTCGCGGTTGAGCGAGAGAAACTGCGCTTTGCGTTCGGCACGTGGGGCGTCGTCATTATAAAGGTATGCTCCGGTAAATTGCAGTAAAAAGGAGCGGGCAAATGGCGAAGGGGCGATGGTGTGCCGATATTCCATTTTAATGTCACCAATAGCTAGTGCATTGGCTATTTCCAACAAACCAGGCAGATCTAAAACATCGTGCAAGCACTCGCGGAAGGTTTCCAAGGCGATGGGGAATTCGCTTTCCTGCCTGGCCACAGCCATCAGTTCGCTGGCTTTGATGCGTTGCAGCCACAAGGGTAGGCGCTTTTTAGGTGAACTGCGGCCTAATATTAGCGAACGAGCGGCGTTCATGCGAAAGTAGGCCCCAAAAAGAGCGGTTTGCGGCAGTTCGCTAATGATACGCTGCTGCGCATCGCTACCCGGAAGAGCCAGTATATCGAAGGATGGTAGCTCTTGCCCGCGGGGAATACGCCACATTATACCGTTATCGGCCGGTAGACTTATTAACTCCGTACCTGCTATCTCACGCCAATGGTGGTGTACGGCCATATTCCAAGCGGCATGTACCCTAGCGCCAAAGGGGCTGTGCAGTATGATGCGGTAATCGCCACCTTCATCTTCATAGTATTCTAGTAAAAGTTGACGATCAGAAGGCAACACACCGGTGGCATCCCGTTGGGCAGCTATATAAGCTAATAAAAGTTCGGCAGCAGGTTCATCCAAAGCGCAGTTATCACACAACCATTGCACTCCTACGGCAGAATCGGGCAATTCGCTTAGCTTACGCCAAAACGCACCTACCCGCCAGCCAGCTTGAGCGCCACGACCACCTTGCTCGCCGTTCCAAAAAGGCATTTTAGGTACGGCACCCGGAGCAGATTCCACAGTAACTCGATTATTAGTAATGGAAGTTATGCGCCAAATAGAATTACCCAGCAAAAAGGCATCGCCCGGACGGCTTTCCCATACAAATTCCTCTTCTAGCTCACCTATTTTCACATTTTTATTGGCCAGGTATACTCCATAATAAGCGCGATCGGGAATCGTACCGGCTCCGGCCACTGCTGCTGCTCGTGTACCTGGTAAGGCATGTAGTGTATTGGTGTTGCGATTCCAAGCTAGTTTGGGCCGTAGTTCAGTAATGTCGCGAGCCGGGTAGCGACCAGAAAGCAACTCAACCACTGCAGATAGCTGAGCTTGGCTAAGATCGCCAAAGCAATATGAGCGGCGAGCTAGTTGCAGTATATCGGCCAATGACCAATCTTCTGTGCCAGTCATAGAGACTATATGCTGTGCTAATACATCCAGGCAATGCTGGGGAATATGTGTTGGTGCCACTTCACCTTGTAGCATTTCGCTAGCCACCCAGGCCGCATCAAGCAGGTCATCGGTAGTTTTAGCCAGGATAATGCCCTGGCTGGTAGCACCTAATACGTGGCCGGAACGCCCTACACGTTGTAATCCGCTGGCCGCGGCACGTGGCGATTCCACTTGAATCACTAAATCTACAGAACCAACATCAATCCCTAACTCTAGCGAGGAAGTGCAGACCAAGGCCCGCACTAAGCCTTTTTTTAGTTTGTGTTCCACTTCTTCGCGGGTTGTGCGCGATAGAGAACCATGGTGAGTACATGCCAGAGTATCATCGGCGAGTTGGTTGAGACCCAAGGTGATTTTTTCCGCTAAGGCGCGGGTATTAACGAACACTAGTGTAGAGCGATGCTGCTGTACTAGTTTGTATATGCGCTCGTGTATTTGCGGCCATAACGAGCCGGGGGGAGAGCCCTCTAGTTCCTGTGGACCATTGCTAACTTGCAGATGCATCTTTTTAGAAAGGCGAGCATCAACTACTTGCACGGGGCGGGGCTGGCTATTTTCCTGGCCACCCAAGTAATTGGCAATCAACTCCAGCGGTCGCTGCGTAGCTGAAAGACCGATGCGTTGTAGTGAGCGCCCAGTTAGCCAGGCTAATCGTTCCATAGATAGGGATAGATGTACGCCTCGCTTATTGTTGGCCATAGCGTGAATTTCGTCAATTATGATGGTATGGGTTGGGCATAGCATGTGTCTGGCTCGCGGGGAGCTAAGAATTAAATATAGGCTTTCTGGCGTGGTGATAAGAATATCAGGCGGTTTTCGCACCATGGCTTGCCGTTGGTTGGCAGGGGTATCGCCAGTGCGTACGGCAATGCGAATCTGTGGTAAGTTAATACCTAGCTCTTTACCAGCTTGGGCAATGCCGTTTAATGGTTCCAGTAGGTTGCGGGCGATATCGTTATTGAGCGCTTTTAACGGCGATATGTAAACGACTTGTACTCCGTGACCAGTGCCAGTGTTATATAAGCGGTTAAGAATCTCTAAAAAGGCGGCTAGTGTTTTGCCTGTGCCAGTGGCGGAAAGGATAAGCACGTTTTTGCCAGTGCGAATCACAGGCCAACCTAGTATTTGCGGTGGGCTAGGAGCACTGAAGCGGCTAGAGAACCAGGCGCGTACAGCGGGGTTAAACCCAGCGAGTAGTTCTGTGTATTCGGGCATTACCGGACTCCTATTACCTAAGTGAAGCCTTGATAGAGTACGGTTTCGCCCAACGTTTGTTCTATCCTGCTTAGGGTGCGTGGGATCTTTATCAGATCTTTTTTATAACGCTCACCCGCACAGTATCGTCCCATATGGGACCTTGCCTTACTTCGTTAAATTTCAGTTTGCGCAAAAACCGTTTGCCGGGAATGTTAGTCCCTTCTGTTTGCATGTAGAGTAGGTGGATGTTGCGACGTTTAGCCTGTTTTTCCAGGTTGCGCAGGAGATCACTACCTAGCCCTAATTGTCGGTAGTCTGGTTGAATCCATAATAAAACCACTTCAACAAATGCGCCATTAGGCGTAAACAGATCAGCATCTAATTGGTTGAACACTTCGTTATCGTATTGCTCAGCGAGATTGCGGTAGCGAAAGATAACTACACCCACTTGCTTACCGCTAGAATCATCTTCGAAAATAAGTGCGCCTTTATCTCTATCATTGAGTAAATGTACCACGGCATCTTCCGGTGTGTCTGATTGGCAATATAACGGATGTGAGTGGCTTTCACGTTGCAAAATATCCAGCAAAAATTGGCGGTCACTCTCTTTTTGGGTTCGCATGCGTAACAAGAAGCTTCCCTCCCCCTACAGTGTATGCTCACTATTCGCTGCTTTAGGACAATCGATGAGGTGGGAAAGGATATGTTAGAGCTTATGCGAACTTTGTGAGAGACAAGGCAACTAGGTTGTTAGGAGGTGGGTACAATGTCGATTCGAGTTACGGTGTGGAATGAGTTTCGTCACGAGCAGAAGAGCGAACACATTCGCCGCATTTACCCGGAAGGCATTCATGGAGTTATTGCTGGTTATCTGCGTCAGCAAGGTTTAGCGGTGCGTACAGCTACTCTAGATGAACCCGAACATGGCCTGAGTGATGAGGTGCTAGCTACCACCGATGTCCTTACCTGGTGGGGACACCAAGCACATCATGAAGTGCAAGATGCTGTTGTCAATAAAGTGCATGAGCGTGTGCTAGCTGGCATGGGTTTAGTGGTGTTACATTCGGCCCACTTTTCAAAGATATTTAAGAAGCTCATGGGTACCACCTGTGATTTAAAGTGGCGAGAAGCTGGTGAGAAGTCGCGCATATGGGTAATAGAGCCTGCTCACCCTATAGCAGCCGACTTGCCGCAGTATTTTGAAATACCCCATGAAGAGATGTACGGTGAGCGTTTTGACATACCGGCACCGGATACAGTGGTCTTTGCTAGTTGGTTTCCGGGAGGTGAAATATTTCGCAGTGGTTGTTGCTTTCAACGGGGTAATGGCAAGATTTTCTACTTTCAACCTGGTCACGAAACATACCCGGTATACCACCAGCCAGAGGTGTTAAAAGTTATAGAGAACGCTGTGCGTTGGGCGGCGCCGTCAAAGGGTCCGCAACCAGTGTTTGGCAATCATCAGCCGCTGGAAAAGTTGGTCACTGATTGCTGTTGAATACACGTGCAGCAACGTGTGCAGATTCATCCTTGCACCATACACTGTGGTGTAGGGAGGGTGTGTACTTGGAGCTGCTATGGTTAGTGTTGGTAGTAAGTTTGGATAGCTTATTAGCAGGTTTTAGTTATGGTTTACGCAATATGAAAATGACTAAGGCTGCTTGGCTTTGTATAGCTGGCGGAACGGCTGCTTTAACTACATTAGCCATGGGTAGTGGTAGTTGGTTGGCCCGTGGTTTATCGCCAATATGGGCTGAACGTATTGGTGGTCTGGCATTGGTAGGTATTGGTCTTATTTGTTTAGTGCAGTCGTTTCGCTACCGTTTGATACAAATGGCACCAGTCGGGCAGTCAAAACCTCTAGCTGAAGTACGTCTCCCGTGGTTGGGCGTAGTGTTGGCGGTATGGCGCGATCCATTATTAGCAGACCGTGATGCCTCCGGGCGTATAGAAACAGCGGAGGGCATCACTTTGGGCTTGGCGTTGGGGATAGATACCTTGCCAGCTGGGCTGAGTGCCGCCCTGCTAGGTTGCTCACCAGTGGTAATTCCTTTGTTTACCATTGGCACAGTAGTCTTGTGTTGGTTGGGGGTGCAGTTGGGCCGCCGGGGTTGGGCAGGTCTGCAAAACCAGGTGGTAGGTTACCTACCCGGAGTGTTTCTCATCATTCTAGGTTTATGGCATATTTGATGGGTCTACCAGGCAATACCAATTTTGATATTGCTACTCGCGCCCAAGCTGGGTACAATAGCAATATGTGAAGGGGAGTAGCTTTAACCACCCTGCTGGCGTCAATACGGCTTAATAGCCCGCTTGCAGGACGAGGTTTCCCTCGTAAGCAAGACCTTTGCAGAGCTCGCTCGCCTGCAGAGGTCTTTTTGTACTCTGCGACAGTGGCAAAAAACTGACGAAGCGTACGAAGCGGAGGGATATACGTTGTCAACCTGGCATTTAATGACTATGCCTGAGGTAACAACCCACTTAGAGACGGATTACAATAAAGGCCTAGATGAACAAGAAGTAGCGCGTCGATTAGAAAAACATGGTAAGAATGAACTTAAAGAGGCGCCACCCAGGAGCTTATGGTCATTAGCCTATGCCCAGTTAAAAGAGGTATTGGTGTTAATGCTGCTGGGCGCAGCTATCATCTCTACAGCAGTAGGCGAATGGCAAGATGCACTTGTCATTATTGTAATTGTAGCTTTGAATACGGCTTTGGGCGTATATCAGGAGCATAAAGCTGAACAAGCGCTGCGTGCTTTGAAGCAATTGAGTAAGCCCATAGCAAAAGTGGTGCGGGCTGGTCATGTAATGCAAGTGGATACCACCGTTTTAGTGCCTGGCGATGTAGTAATATTGGAAGCTGGCGACCATATACCCGCCGATGTCCGTTTGGCTGAAGTAGCTGGTTTGCAAATAAATGAGGCAGCTTTAACCGGAGAATCAGTACCTGTTGAAAAGCATGTCGATGCACTTAGCCCAGTAGCAGTGGGCGAGGTTCCTATTGGTGATCAGCACAACATGGCTTTTATGGGAACTGTGATCACCCGTGGGCGAGGCCGGGCTGTTGTGGTTAAAACCGGCATGAATACACAAATTGGTAACATAGCTCGGTTACTGCAGGAGTCGGCTCCTGAAGCTACACCGTTGCAAAGGCGGTTAGAGCAGCTGGGTAAAACACTGGGTGTAGCAGCCTTGGTGTTGGTGGCGTTGGTATTTGCGGCAGGCCTGTGGCGTGGTGAAGATGTTTTCGATATGTTTATGACTGCTATCAGTTTGGCAGTAGCCGCAGTTCCTGAAGGTTTGCCCGCTGTTGTCACTATTGTGTTAGCGTTAGGTGTTCAACGAATGAGCCGGGAAAAGGCCATCATACGTAAGCTACCAGCGGTAGAGACGCTTGGTGCCGCCACTATTATTTGTTCAGATAAAACAGGAACTCTCACCAAAAATGAAATGACAGTTGTGGCTGTATATGCCGATGGCGAGATGCACGACATTGCTGCTAACAACGGAGCAGTGGAGTTAACTAATGGTCAAAAAGCGTTATTAGCAGCTGCTACACTGGCTAGCGACGCTTATATTGAACAGTGTAATGGTCAGTGGAAGGTAATAGGAGACCCCACTGAAGGTGCACTAATTGTAGCTGCCAATCAACATGGCATGCCCAGCGAAGAATTGGTCACCGCCGCTCCGCGTGTGGCAGAACTACCGTTTGATGCCACCCGCAAAATGATGACCACTTTTCATGACTGGTCGCTTTTGCGTTACATTGCCACAACCAGCCCCTATGTTTCGTTGACTAAAGGTGCACCCGATATTTTATTGGCTCGTTGCACCAGCATATGGCATCAAGGCACAGTAACTGTGCTCGATGCTGAGACACGAAAAGAACTAGCTGCAATAAACGACGAAATGGCTGGGCAGGGCCTACGAGTGTTAGCTGTAGCCTGGCATCCTTGGCCTAGCTTGCCAGCAACGTTGACAAGTGAATCGATAGAAAATGAATTAGTATTTATGGGTTATGTGGCCATGCAGGATCCGCCGCGTCCAGAAGTACAGGTAGCAGTGGAGCGTTGTAAGCAAGCGGGTATTCGCCCTGTAATGATCACTGGTGACCACCGCGATACTGCAGTGGCTATTGCCCGTCACATTGGCCTGTGGCATCAAGGCGATGTATCTATGACTGGTACACAAATAGAGCAAATAGATGATGATGAGTTGCTTGATCTTTGTGAAAAAGTGACTGTGTATGCACGTGTCTCGCCCGAACACAAACTACGCATTGTAGATGCATATAAAAAGCGGGGCCATGTGGTGGCCATGACAGGTGATGGAGTGAACGATGCTCCGGCCCTTAAACGAGCCGATATTGGTGCTGCCATGGGTATAACGGGCACTGACGTAGCCAAGGAAGCAGCAGATATGGTATTAGCTGACGACAATTTCGCCACCATAGTATCGGCAGTGGCTTCGGGTCGGACTGTGTTTGCTAATATTCGCAAGGTCATTCACTACTTGCTCTCGTGTAACACAGGGGAGATTGTTACTATATTTACGGCCATTATTCTTGGTTTAGGCCGACCGCTTACAGCAATTCAAATTTTATGGATGAACCTGGTAACCGATGGTTTACCAGCGTTAGCTTTAGGCGTAGAACCAGCAGAAGCTAATGTTATGAGCAAACGGCCACGCAACCCCAAAGAAGGTGTATTAGCTGGTGGGTTGGGGTCAATTATTCTTTGGCAAGGGCTAATGTTGGGTGGTCTAGCGGTGCTAGGCTATTGGCTTGTACTTAGCCGAGACACTTCTTTGGGACAAGCACGTACGGTAGCCTTCCTCGTTCTTAGCTTGGCGCAGATATCGCACTCCTTTAACACGAGGAGCATGACTACCCCGTTATTGCACTTAGGATGGAGCAGTAACAAAGCTTTGCTAGGTGCAGCAGCAGCTTCCATTTTACTGCAAATAGGGGTAGTGGTGATACCACAGGCCCAACCGATTTTTGATACGGTACCACTCACCGTTGAGCAATGGTTGTTGGTGGCGTTTTTAAGCCTGGCGCCGTTAATGTTAGTAGAAGGTAGAAAGCTTATTAGGCAGGTTGGCGCATAAGCCAGCCTGCCTAATATTACGACCAGCTACCCTCACGCCACCAATCGCTGGGTGGTTCTACTACCACATTTTCGGTTTTCTTGATTTGCCCCCGAATAGCTCCATTGGGGTAACGGATTGTGTGCACATTTACATATGTGTTGCCGCGGTTCATCTGTCTCACCAACGCACTAAGCGGTTGCCCTTTTAGTGGACCCATGAGGTCCGAACGATGAATATAACCAGAGACAACAAGGCCACTACCGGTTGACCCTCTTGAGGAACTATACAAAGTTGCGACTATAGGACCATCGGTACCAGGGGCACCCATATGAATGTGGGCGGCGGTTATTTCGGTAAGGTGACTTACTACCAAACGAAAATAGAGTAATCGGTTATCTATCCATTTGAAGGTAGCTGTTCCCTCACCCCCACTGGTTGTTGGAGGTACTTCATTTAATCCACTAAGCTCTGCGGCATATTGAATCTCTGTTATTGCGGTTGATTGCGCCAAATTCTGCCCTCCTCTGGCGTCGAAATGGTACGGCGCCAGCTTATAATATGTTACGGTATGACTGTGGGCTATGGGAACACACTCCCATTTGGCACATTATTAGCAAATCGCTTCCCATCCAGTTTACATATGTTTTGGATAGCGCGGCGGCTAGAAACTATCGCTGTCGGTAGCCCAATGGTAGCCTCCGCCCACTGCCCGACCATATATAAATTTTGCAACCCAGGTAAGGTACGAGTAAATCCCTTTAACATCGCCAAAGGTTCACCAGGAACACCCCAGGCTTGTAAACCTTTCCAGTTGCTTGTGAAGCGCTCAATAGTGACCGGCGTTGCCACATCGGTCATTTCCACTTGGGCGCTGATGCCCGGGAAGCGTTGTTCGAGCAACGCTAATATAATGGCGGCAATGCGCTGCTTCTCCTCCTTATATCTAGCCGAATCCGTCTGCAATAAGGATTGCCAGTGAGCATAACTGGCCTCCAACATCACCTTTATCACGGTTTTCCCTTTAGGTGCTAAGGTATCGTCAAAGTTGTAAACTTCTATATCAAGACGATCAAGCACCTTATCGGTAAAAGTTATAGGCTCGGGTAAAAACCAGACTAACGACTGAGGTTCCGCCGACATATCAAGGTTAACGCCAAAAGAGACTTGTAGTGCCATTTCTATTTGTTTGGGAGCAGCTTCATAATAGCGTTTGATACGTTCGTTTATATACATACCGTCTAGCATGCTGAAGATAGTGGAGTAACCATCGGCTGCCGATATTACCACATCAGCCCGGTGTTCCGTGTCGCCTACCACTACGCCGACGGCCCGGTTTGCTTCAACCAAAATTTTATTTACCCGCGAGCGGTAGTGAATTGTTCCCCCAAGTTGTTCGTAACGGTGGGCTATACTTTGCGCAAACGAGAGTGAACCGCCTTTGGGCCAACCTAAGGTTTGATTATGGCAGCCAGCTAGAAAGTTAAGATGCAATAACATAGGTATATTGGCGAAATCATACTGCACGGTAGGGAAGGCCCGGCGTAAAAACGGATCCTGAAAACCGGTGGCGAATTGTTCGAGCGTCACTTTGCTCCACTTCATGAAAGTACTGGCCAAGGGCGCTATTTTCCGGAAGGTTTGCAGTGGTGTCATCGTCATTAGCGAAAATAAATCAATGCGGGTAAACTTGCGAGCGGCATTGGTATACTCTTCAATTAGTCTTGCATCCGCTGGTGAGAGTTGCTTCATGTGTTGCTCTAAACGATCAATATCAGTATAAACGGTTAGTACGCGGCCATCAGCCGATTCAACTTGCGTTAAGGCATCATGAAAAATAATATCCCGATTGTTGATGGCCCCAAGTTCATCCCATAACCTATAGAGCTCGACCTTTGGATTGGCACCAGCTAAATGGTGAATGCAACCATCAATTGTATAACCATTACGCTTCCATGCGGTGCATAGTCCACCTGGTTTATCGTGAGCTTCAAAAATGGTGGTATTGTAACCGTTCATCTGTGCATAACAACCAGCCGATAGCCCAGCAATTCCGGCTCCAATGATGATAATGGATTTCTGCTTCATCGCGGTGCTTCTTTTGTGGCGCTAGTTTTTGCTATGTACCGTTGTGTGCGAGAAATCCGTACCTGATCAAACCCTTCGCCTAATACGCGGCGCACATCAGAAATCATAACAAAGGCTTCCGGGTCACTGGCAGCTACCAAGCTGATTAGCGAGTGCAATTCCCCTCGTACCACCACTACCAAAAGCACGCAGCGCTCTGAATCAGTATACATGCCCTTGCCAGTGAGAGCCGTTACTCCGCGACCCAACTCCTGCATTATGGCATCACTAATTAGAGAGGCATTACCCGGTTTAGTAACTATTAACACTTGCCGAGCGTAAGGTAGACCTTCCAACACGGAGTTTATAACCATGGTACCGACAATTAAAGACATTAGGGCATAAAGAGCCAGCTCCGGCGTAAAAGCAAATGCTGCAAGCAGCAAAATAACCCCGTCAGAAAGCAGAACTAAATTAGCCACACTGTGACGGCGGGAGTACCGTTCCAGCAGCAAAGCAGCCACATCGGTTCCACCGGTGGAGCCACCGCCGCGGAAACATAACCCCATGCCTACACCACCCAGCAAACCACCGCACATGGCAGCTAGCAAAGGGTCATACGTTAGAGGATGAACAAAAGGTGCTAACAAATCAATAAAAAGGCTGTAAAGCGCCGCACCAAGCAAGGTTTTAGCGGTACGTGACCAACCTAGTACAAAAAGAGCACCAATTAGCAACGGCAAGTTTAAAACGATGGTAGTTGCACCTACTGGCCATCCTAGCCAATGGTGAATAATGGTGGCTAAGCCGCTAACACCACCGGCAGCAATGCGGTTAGGTACCAAAAACCAGTTCATACTCAGGGCCGTAAGCTGGGCTCCTATTATAATGATCAATAAATCGGTAGCGGTATGTAACCAACGTTTCAAGGTAGAATCGCCTCGTATGTGTTGCTTATATTTGCTTTCGCTGACTCATTTACTGTCTCTTACTCGATATTCCTGCTAGAGCCACCACTACTACGATATGAGCGCGATGGTGGTATAATGGCTAGGTATAGTGCTACATCCAAGGAAGCGAGGAGAAATACATATGAAAGGTAGAAAATGTGCACTGGTTACAGGGGCTAGCAGAGGTATTGGTCGTGCTGTTGCTCTGGCCTTGGCACAAGAACAATATGCAGTAGTTATCAATTATGCACATAACAAGCAAGCAGCAGAAGCAGTTCACAACGAAATTATTAATAACAACGGCACATCCTGTTACATTCAGGCCGATATTCGCAATGCTGATGATCGCAAACGCTTATTAACAGAGACGATAAATCACTATGGCCGAATTGATGTTTTGGTGAATAATGCCGGAGTGGCACCTAAGGTTAGGCAAGATATTTTGTCGGCCACAGAAGAGAGTTTCGATGAAGTTTTTGCCACAAACTTAAAAGGGCCGTATTTTCTTACCCAATTAGTAGCCAACAGTATGATTAGTACAATTCAAAGCGGTGACGCAAAAAACAGCGATTACCAGCCTAAAATAGTCAATGTATCCTCTGTTTCTGCTTTCGCAGCATCAACTAGTCGGGGTGAGTATTGCATCTCAAAAGCTGGCGCGGCTATGATGACTAAGTTATATGCCGTACGCTTGGCTCAATATGGAATCGGCGTTTACGAGGTGCGTCCTGGGGTGATTGCTACGGATATGACAGCGGGTGTCAAGGAGAAATACGACACCATGTTTTCTGAAGGACTGACACCAATTGCCCGCTGGGGTAGGCCCGAAGATGTCGCCGCAGTTGTGCGCGCCTTGGCATCTGGAGCTTTTGCTTATTCTACTGGCGAAGTGATTAACGTAGATGGTGGTTTTCACCTACAGATTTTGTGATGGCTTATTTGAAAGGGGTTAAGGCGTGGAACTGCGCAAAGCACGTATGGCCGATGTAGTGGCCATGCACACACTAATTAATTTGCATGCGGATAAAGGCCTTATGTTACCTCGCTCGCGCAATGCTTTATATGAAGGCATACGTGAGTTTACCGTAGCTTGTGATCAGGGTGTAGTAGTGGGGTGTGGCTCACTGCATGTTATATGGGAAGATTTGGCAGAGATACGCTCGCTGGCAGTTGCTGACGATTATGCCCGGCGTGGATTAGGTCGACAAATTGTTGAAAACCTATTAACTGAAGCAGTTGAGCTGGGCATACCTCACATATTTGTCCTTACATATGCCCCCGAGTTTTTTAGCAAATGTGGTTTTCGCCTCGCCTGTCGGGAAGAGCTACCCCAAAAAGTCTGGAAAGAATGTATTAATTGCCCTAAATTCCCAGATTGCGATGAGATAGCCATGATCTTGGATCTTCCGGCAGTATAGCGGCTTGGATTATTGAATCATTTAAGTAATGCTAGCAGGAATAGTTTACAACGCGAAGTAAAGGTATGTTATTAGTTAACGGAGGTGCACCATGCGGATCGGTATGATAGGTTGCGGTACAGTGGCGGGTTATGGTCATATCCCTGCACTGGCAGAAGGTAAGGATTTTACTTTGGCTGCTTTGGCCGATACACGGCCAGAGCGCCTAAAAGAGTTAGGTGAAAAGTTTAACGTCAGTTCTCTTTACACCGATTATCGTGAACTGCTGGCTAATCCCGATATTGATGCGGTAGGTGTGGCTACACCAGTGGGCAGCCACCATGAGGTGGTTATGGCAGCATTGGCTGCGGGGAAGCATGTTTTCTGTGAGAAACCCCTGGCCAACGAGGTAGATCTATGTTGGGAAATGGTAAACGCTGCTCAGCAGGCGGGGCTTATTTTGGCAGTCAACTTTGAACTGCGTGTTTCAAATGCTATGGAGCGTATACGGCAAATTGCACAGTCCGGTGAAATAGGTAAAGTGCATTTTCTCCGCCTAACCTATAACTGGGGCGGGCCACGTTGGTCGGGCATTGAGCGGCATCGCATGATGATGATTGAGGGTAAAGGTCCCATTTTCGATTGCGGCGTGCACTTTTTCGATTTAGTACGTTGGTTTTCACAAGCGGAGTATAAAGATGTCCGGGCAGCAGGTATGTTTGTGGAAGATTATCCGTACCCCGATCACGTAGTGGCCACCTGCCGAATGAGTAATGGTGCTGTAGCCATAATTGATGAGAGCTGGGTGTACGCACATACTGTTACCGATAAAAACAAACAGTTCATCCATCGCATTGAAATGGAAGGTGACGATGGAACGTTATTGGAACAAGACGATGAAATTATAGTGCAAAATAGCGCTGGTGTACGTAGAGAGAAACTAGCGGCACAAGGCAAGGCATTTGGCACAATGTATCACTTGTTTGCTGAGGCTATAAAAACCGGGCAGTATGCCAACTTATCCAGTGGTGAAGATGGTGCACATGCAGTGGCTGCAGCCAGCGCTGCGCTAGAAAGTGTGGTAGCAGAAGATGAAAGGATCTTCAAATCGGGGGTTTCCTAATGTATGTAGGTCTGTTCCCTGCAAATGTAAAGGAACGGTGGGCTAACGCTGGTTCTCGTTATGGCATATACGCTAGTGAAGTGTTGGCGCATGCTGGTTTACCAGTGCATACGCTCAACGTAGATAGTTTATCTGACGAGCTACTCAACTGCGCCGTGCTTGTACTGCCGACACAACTAGCTTTAAGTGAAGCAGAACAAGCGTTAATCGCCGATTACGTTGAGAAAGGCGGGGCGTTGGTGGGCCTGGGTGGCACTTCCGGCCTTGATAACATATTTGGCTGCCAGTGTTCGGGTACCATTACAGAAGCCTGGATGGATGTTGATGATCAAACGCATCCGCTTACCGGGGGAATTAGCGGAGCGCTGCACGCATTCGGTGGTTGCCTGTTAACAGTGAATACTGCTGGGGTACTGGGTTATTGGTGTTATCCTAAGCACGAGGTGACAGCTGGGCCAGCGTTGACGGTCAATCGCTTCGGCAATGGTTGGGCAGTGTTGTTAGCAGCTGATGTAATGCAGACCATCGTGCGCATACAGCAAGGCCGTCCCGTTCATGTGGATGGTACTCCTGCTCCCGATGGCAGCGCCTTTGTTGATGATGGTATTTTAAAAACTGATGACGGTATAGTGCTTGATTATGATATCGACCGATCGGTAATAAGTGGGGTACCTATTTTTGCCCAGCCAATTACCGATGAATGGCGAGAGTTGGTCATAAGGGCTACACTATGGGCTGCTTGGCAGCAGGGTACCGCCTTGCCAATGCTGTGGTATTGGCCGGACAATATTCCGGCCATAGGCCAGATATCACACGACTCCGATGGCAACGTACCTGCATCTGCCGAATTTTTGCTAAAGCAACTGCAGGAGCTTGAAATACCTTCTACTTGGTGTATTCAATACCCGGGTGGCTATGCCCCTGATTTTTACATGCGGTTACATGAGCAAGGCTACGAGGTGGCCTTGCATTTTGATGCTCGCTCAGACTTACCCCGCACTGCATGGGAAGAGCGTCATCTGCGTCAACAATTGGAGTGGCTGCAGGATATTTCTGGCCTTAAAATAAATTCGAATAAAAACCACTACCTGCGTTGGGAAGGCCTGACACAATTCTTTATATGGCTGGAGCGCCTGGGTGTAGCTTCTGACCAAACTAAAGGGCCTACTAAAACGGGTGTAGCCGGATATCCGTTTGGCGGTAGCCATCCGTGGTTTCCGCTGGAAGAACAGCAATTACGCTTTATTGATGTGCTGGAAATTCCACACCAAACCTGGGAACTAAATGGCAAGTGGCCGTTGGCGGTAGGCGAAGCGCTAGTAGATCAAGCAGTGGCGCATGCTGGAGTGGCGCATTTTCTGTTTCACCCTGGTATTGTTGCAAAAAGTAGCCGGGTGTCAGAGGCTTTGACTAGTATTGTTCAATACGGTCGCCAATGTGGTCTACAATGGTGGACCAACAATATGATTCAAGATTGGGAACGTCGTCGGCGCCAGGTGCGGTTTACAGCTACAAGATCAGACGAGGCTATTGGTTGGCGGGTAGAGAGTGAAGCGCAACTAGATAAAGCCACTTTCCTACTCTTTGATCCCAATGTGCAGCACAGCGAATGTGGGGCAGAGGCTACGGTGCAAAGGTTTGGGTTAACAGCAAAGTTAGTTGTGGCCGATTTGGCCCCCAACCAACCGATGCAATTACCCTGCGTACAATGATTACTAAACAAGGCTGGGAAGTGAATGAGAAAGCAGTTCTCTTCGTTATTCGATATTGTTGGGCCCGTGATGATCGGGCCTTCTTCGTCGCATACAGCGGGTGCAGCACGTATAGGGGCTTTAGCTAGGCGTATTTTAGGTGAGGAAGTAGCTAAAGCTCATATCATTTTATATGAATCGTTAGCACTTACTGGTCGTGGGCATGGTACTGATTTAGCTTTACTTGGTGGTTTGCTTGGCCTTGCTAGTCACGACCCAGAATTAGTTGAAGCAGCCCAGCGAGCTAGTGCAGCCGGATTAACGGTTAGCTGGCAATTAGAGCAGCGCAGTCCTACTGGGCATCCTAATACGGTGTACTTGGAGTTATGGGGGCGCAGTAGTGAAGTTTCTACGTATATATTGGCCGAGTCACGTGGTGGGGGCAAGGTAAGGGTGGTAAGCATAGATGGCTTTCCGGTCGATATGGCAGGAGTGCATCCTACCCTGCTAGTGTATCATCAAGATCGAGCAGGTGCGGTAGCTCAGGTAGGTGCCAAACTGGCTCAAGGCGATATTAACATCGCATTTATGGAGTTGGCTCGCACTGAACGCGGTAAGGATGCTTTGATGGTGATGGAACTGGATCAAGAGCCTACGGCAGAAATACTGGCAGAGATAGCTGGGCTATCAGTAGTGACAAAAATACGCTTTTGCCCACCGGAAGGGGAGGCTAAATTATGAGTTGGGAATCACTGGCCCAACTGGTAACCGCGGCTACGGAAGCGGGTAGCTCTATTGGACAGGTTGCGTTGTGCCAGGAGGCACGTGAACAGGAAGTAAGCGAAGCAGCGTTATTGAAACGGATGGATGAACACCTAACGGTGATGCAAGAAGCAGCGCACCGTGGTTTAGAAGCACCAGTCTATTCTCAGCGCGGCTTTACTGGCGGGCAGGCTCCGCTGTTAGCCCGTTATGCCGAAACGCACACCACTTTAAGCGGGAAAGAAACAGTGCAGGTGGCGGCTATGGCCACTGCAGTGATGGAGGTTAATGCCAGCATGGGGCGGATTGTGGCTGCACCGACAGCTGGTTCCAGCGGCATTATGCCTGCAGTTGTAACTTTGGTTGCAGAGCGCTTGCAGTTACCGCGGGAGAAAGTGGTGTTATCACTGTTTTGCGCTGGTGCCGTAGGGATGGTTATCGCTAATATAGCGGGTATATCTGGCGCTGAAGCCGGTTGTCAGGCTGAAGTAGGAGCTGCAGCAGCCATGGGTGCCGCAGCAGCGGTAGAACTTGCAGATGGCACCCCCCACCAGGTCGCTCAGGCTGCAGCAATAATGTTAAAGAATGTGCTAGGCTTGGTGTGCGATCCGGTAGCCGGTTTGGTTGAGGTACCCTGTATAAAAAGGAACGGTATGTATGCAGCCATGGCCATTTTAGCTGCCGATATGGCGCTAGCAGGCGTCGAAAGCGTTATACCACCTGATGAGGTTATTGCAGCCTTAGCCGAAGTGGGAAAGGCCATGCCCATGAGTTTGCGGGAGACCGCTCAAGGTGGTTTAGCAGCCACTCCTACTGGGCAGAGGTTGATGGCCGAATTGCAAGCGTCCTCTCATTGGGGTTCATCCCTTTGATTCGGAGGTGTACTCATGGCAAAAGCGACAGATGTACGTTGCGCCGCCACAGCTTTATACTTTATCCCTGTAAAAACGCGGGTGCCTCTTAAATTTGGCACAGAAGTACTGACCAGCGTCACCTGCGCTCGTGTTAGTGTAACTGTTGTAAATGAAAAAGGTAAAAAAGCGGTTGGCTGGGGTGAAACACCTTTAAGCGTACAGTGGGTATGGCCAAGTAGCATTTCGTATGAAGAACGGCATCAATCTTTGCAGGAGTTTTGTAAAATACTAGCGGCAGCTTGGGCCGAGTTCTCCTACAGTGGGCATGCACTGGAGATAGGTTATGCGTTTCAAACCCGGGTGTTGCCAACGTTGTTAAAGGATTATAACCAACAGCGCCCTAAGCAGGCAGCTATGCCTTGGTTAGCAGCGTTAGTATGTTGTTCGCCTTTTGATATTGCCTTGCACGATGCTTATGGCATTTTGCATGGGAAGCCGATATACCAACTCTATAGGCCACCATATATGAACAGGGATTTATCTGCTTATCTAAATAGAGCAGCTGGTACCAACGTTAAATTTACTGATCGATACCCAGCTAACTTTCTTCAAGCACCAGCTAAGACATTGCCTGCTTGGCACTTGGTGGGTGGGTTGGATCCTTTATATAGCCATGAACTTGCCCATAAACCGACTGATGGCTACCCGGTATTGCTAGATGAATGGATAGAACGTGACGGGTTAAAGTGCCTGAAGGTGAAGCTGCGGGGGAATAAAATCGAAGCGGATTATAGGCGGTTAGTTTATGTTGGGCAACTAGCAATAGCTCATGGTGTAGATTGGTTAAGTACCGACTTTAACTGTACAGTTACCGATCCACTTTATGTAACTAGTATTTTAGATAAGTTACTTGTTGAACACCCACGCATATATGGCATGATTCTATATGTAGAACAACCATTCCCCTACGAACTAGAGCAACACCGCATCGATGTACATAGTATTTCTGCTCGTAAACCTCTGTTTATGGATGAAAGCGCACATGATTGGCGTATGGTGAAATTAGGGCGCGAGCTAGGTTGGAGCGGCGTGGCCTTAAAAACATGCAAAACGCAGACAGGGGCTTTACTCTCCTTATGCTGGGCTAAGGCGCATGGTATGACTCTGATGGTACAAGATTTAACCAACCCAATGCTGGCTATGATACCACATGTGTTGTTGGCAGCGCATGCAGGTACTATTATGGGTGTTGAAGTTAATGCCATGCAATTTTACCCAGCGGCTTCAATAGCAGAAGAAGAGGTACACCCAGGTTTATATCAGCGGCGTGAGGGAAAATTAGACATTAGTTCAATAAAAGGGCCAGGCTTTGGTTACCGAATATCAGAGATTAATAGGGAATTACCCGCCCCGGCGGTGGTTTATGAGTAGAGTATGCTCTAAAGAGGGAGTTACGCCTTGATAAAAGAATTGTTGGCGCTAGCTATTGTAGTAGCCATACTGATCCCATTGGTAGCTTGGCATAATAGTCGCTTCGATTATCGTTGTCGTCACTGCGGGCACATATTTAGCATTAGTTATTTGACCAATCTTTTTAGCATACACTGGCCAACCGGTAGTGGCGGTGCTAAGCTTTTGCGTTGTCCACAGTGTCGGCGTATCTCCGGAGCGGCAGTGGTAGCAAAAAACCGCTGAAACTCAGCGGTTTTTTCGTCTGCGCTAGCTGTTCGTGCGTCAGTTGTTTCGGAATATCGAAGTGGCGGGCACTAGGCTTATACCACTGCTCTGCAGTACTTCAATGGCTTTATCCATTTGATCAAAGCGGAAAACCAGTATGGCGTTCTCCTTTTTACGTATGGTAAAAGCGTACATATACTCTACGCTGATACCGTCATTTTCAATTATGTTAAGTACGTTGGCAAGCCCACCAGGGCGATCGGCCACCTCCATAGCTATCACATCGCTCACTTTAACTGCGTAACCACACTCTTCCAGCAGCTGTTTGGCTTGTTGCCATTCCCGGATAATAAGGCGGAGAATGCCAAACTGATGTGTATCAGCTAACGATAGGGTGGTGAGGTTAATGCCAGCCTGGGCTAGAGTTGAACAAACAGAACTAAGACGCCCAGGTTTATTCTCCAGAAAAATAGAGAGTTGCTGGATTTTCATCACCATGCTCCTTTCAGATATTCCTATTATCTATTACCCGCTTGGCCTTACCTTCACTGCGAGGAATGGTTTGTGGTTCTACCAAAGATACCTTTGCACGCAAGCCAATAACATCCTCTATAGCTTTGATGCAACGTTGTTGCAGTTGCTCTAACTCGCTAATGCGGTCGCCTAACATCTGTGGTGTCACTTCGAGACGTATTTCCATTTGATCTAACCCTGAGCGACGGGTAAGGATAATTTGGTAGTGAGGTAGGCTATGTTCTACCTGTAGCAAGGCCGCTTCTATCTGTGAGGGATACACATTAACGCCGCGGACGATGAACATATCGTCGCTGCGACGGCTAATTCGACGAATGCGACGCAATGTGCGGCCGCAAGCACACGGTTCGGGAATGATGCAGGTTATATCGTGTGTGCGGTAGCGCAAAATGGGCATAGCCTCTTTACTCAGTGTGCTAAGCACCAACTCCCCTTCTTCACCGTCGGGTAGCGGTTCACCGGTGACGGGATCGACAATTTCGGGGATAAAGTGATCTTCAAAGATGTGTAGTCCGTCTTGGCAGGAGCACTCAGCACCTACTCCCGGGCCAATTATCTCTGATAAACCATATATATCGTACGCCCTAATTCCTGTTTTACCTTCGATGTAACGACGCATTTCGTTTGTCCAAGGTTCGGCACCAAAAATGCCAGTGCGCAATGGCAGATCACGTAAGTCTATACCCGATTTTTCAGCCACCTCAACTAGGTGAATAAAGTAGCTGGGGGTGGCACAAATAGCCGTTACACCGAAGTCACGCAACACCATGATTTGCCGTTCGGTGTTTCCACCAGAGGTGGGAATAACAGTAGCGCCAAGGGCCTCGGCACCGTAGTGCGCACCTAAACCACCAGTGAAAAGTCCATAACCAAAAGCGTTCTGAATAATATCGCCGCGGTGTAAGTTGGCGGAAAGAAACGTCCGCTTCATAACGTTGCGCCAAACTTCCATATCTTGTTTTGTGTAGCCAACCACAATAGGCTTACCGGTAGTGCCGCTGGAAGCATGTAAGCGTACTATTTCACTCATGGGGCTGGCAAACAGTCCGTATGGATAAGTGTCACGTAGATCAGATTTCTCGCTGAACGGCAGCAGATGAATATCCTTAATATCCTTAATATCAGCTGGTTTTACACCACGTTCATCCATGCGGCGGCGGAATAACTCAACTCTATCATAGGCACGTAATACTATGGCATGCAGGCGCTGTGTTTGTATCACCAGGCGCTGTTTCTCTGGTAGGTAATCCAGAGAGCTCTCCGGGTGGAACGTGCCGGCCAGATCGTTCCATAGTTCATTCATTTGCTTTGCCTCCTAGCCCCAGGCGAAAGGCCTGTTCATTGCTATCATGCATATGCGCTGGGAACCGTCGGTGTAAGGCGGCCAGCCATTCTTGTTCACCAAAAGGTAGATGTCGACTAAGGGCACCTAGCACAGCCACATTAAGCATTTTTTTGCTGGGCAATGCGTTGGTGTCAATATCAGCAGCGTTAATAAGGCAACCTTCTGCTTTGAGCTGACCCGTGCTAGCCGCAATTTGGTCAGCTGAGAGTACTACAATATAATCGCATTCGCCATCGGGAATCATCGGGCTGGCGATGTTTTTTCCGTAACGAATATCACTGGAAACAAAGCCACCACGTTGGCTCATACCATGCACTTCGGCTTTTTTAACATCGCAGCCGTGATGGAAAGCCACATCGGCTAAAATGTCGGCGGCTGTAAGCACTCCCATGCCGCCCAGCCCAATAAAGCGGATGTTGGTCACAGAGGGTTGCTGTGAGGCGTTGGTGTTGTGGGTGGGCGGGCATTCGTCAACAGGGGTTGGCGTTGCTGCTGGCGTTGATGGTGACGCTGGCGTTTCCGTAGATTTAGACTGGCGTTTGCGAGCCTGACGGGCGGCGTGTAACACGCAAGGTTGCTTGGCAACAATTAGTGTTAGCTCATTGCTATCCAAAGATTGTTGTAAAACTTCTTCAAAAAGGTCCGCTTGGCGTACCGGGTTCACAACATGCACGTTATTTATACCTAACGCTTTAGCTAGATCTTCGTAAACCAACGAGCTGGCAGTGGTTTGGTCAAGTCGTCTGCCCGTGCCCGGATGATCCTGTAGGCCAGTCATGGCGGTAGTGCTATTATCGAGGATAATAACCACATGTCCTGTTGGTGGTGGGTTATATACCATATCGACCAAACCAGTGATACCACTGTGTATAAAGGTGCTATCGCCAATAACGCTCACTACTCGTTTGGCCTGATCTGGGGGGAGAACATGGCGTAAACCCAAGCCTACCCCAATAGCAGCACCCATATCAATCATAGTATCCATGGCCTGCAACGGCGGCAGAGCACTTAGGGTATAACAACCAATATCACCAGCCACTATGCAATTGAGCTTTTTCAATACTGCAAAGGAGGAGCGGTGTGGGCAACCAGGGCATAATTCGGGCGGCTTACCACGGTAACCTTGGGATTCAGGTGTATTATCACCAGCGATTATACGTCGCACTCGTGCTACGTTTAGCTCTCCAAAACGGAAGATATCGTCGTTTTTTCCCTCAACATTAACCCCAGCTGCTCTAATGGCAGATACCAGCCAGGGATCGTTCTCCTCTATAACCATACACCTCTTAACACTTGCTGCAAAAGCGCGGATGGCTTGTATGGGTAGGGGGTAGGTAACGCCTAACTTAAGTATGCTGGCTGTTGGTGCGGCTTCACGGGCGTGTAAATAGCTTACACCAGCAGCAATAATGCCTAAATCTTTCTGCCCTTCAAACACTTGGTGAGGGCCTTCCTGCTCATTCCACGCTAGTATTTCATTGAGTTTGGTACGTAAGCGTCGGTGGGCAGGCCGAGCGTGGGCAGGAATCATTACTCGACTTTGGATGTCGCGCACGAAGTTAGGTTCGTTGGCAGGTAAAGGTAGTATAGCTGGTATAACCACACTTTTACTGTGGCTGACTCTAGTGCTCAAGCGAAAAATAACTGGTATATGCCATCGTTCTGATACCTGGTTGGCAAGGTAAAACAAGTCGTATGCATCTTGTGCATCGGCTGGTTCAAAAAGCGGAACACCAGCAGCTTCAGCATAACGACGTGTGTCTTGTTCGTTTTGGCTGGAGGCCATACCAGGGTCATCAGCAACAACAAAAACAAGACTACCAGTTATACTAGCGTAGGCAGTAGTAAAAAGCACATCAGCAGCTACATTAAGACCCACATGCTTCATAGTAACAAATGTCCGGCAGTTGGCGAAGGCTGCGCCTAAAGCCACTTCTGCAGCCACTTTTTCATTAGGGGCCCATTGTGCTTTGCCACCTAGTGCAGCAAAGGTTTCCAACACTTCGGTAGAAGGCGTTCCCGGGTACCCAGTTGCAAAAGCCACACCAACATGCCTAGCGGCCAGTGCGGTTGCTTCATTACCAGATAAAAACGAGCGATTTACCATTGAGCAAAGACTCCCTTGTAAGCAAGTGCTAAATGGTTTGAGTTATACATATAAGGCACAATTCCTGCTTGTTTGTTTTGTGGTGGGTGGGGCGTGGGGGATATGCACATTGAGGCGAGTGTAAAAGTGTGGGTTAGTATGAGCTAGTATGCTATGAAAGGCGAAAAGGAAGGCAAAAATCAACGGCATATGCGTAAAAATGATGCCAATCCCAATTCTTGGACGGTATCTAATCGGGTATATAGAGGGCGGAATGGAGCTGTCGTTTTGGCGGACAGGCCTAGAGCTGGTGTTTGAGGGGATGTCAATTACATTTGCGCTCTTGGGTACACTGAAGCTAATCCCATTTGGTACGTTCTATACGCGGTAGCTGAGCATCTTCTGGCGAGAGGAAAAAGTGATAGATTTTCTAGAAACCCCATATTTATCGGAGCTGTTTTGCTCGTTTTGGCTTAACCAGTGTTCGGTTCGCGGTGGTTTCCAAGAAATGTGTCACTTTCTGCCACCTCCCTGTGATTGGGTGGAGGGAGTTTGCATAGCACAGCATGAGCAGCATGTAATTGCTCGTTCTGGTGGAGGCTACCTAATAACATCACCGCTCTCCCACTCCATACTCGGTTACATTATCTAGCTCGAGAGAATAGCAGTGGAACCTGGGGATATGTGGGCAAGTCGTCGGCAGGAACTGGGCTAGTTAGGCCAGGTTCACATCAGCGACTTGTCCAAGTTGTTGTGGAGTCTGTGGTTAACCCGCAGGGTTATCCATGGAATCCATCATCAACGGCATATCCACAGGATGCCCCACCCCTTTATCACACCCGGTTACATCACCTTTGCATCATCTAACCACAGGACTAAGTGTAGATCCTCGCTTAGCAAGGTAAGAGCAGCATGTAATTGCTCGTTCCGGAAGTGGCCGACTAATGGCATCACCCGCCTGGCAAAGAAGCGGTAGATAATCTACAAACCCGATGTTTCTCG
>CAYMKM010000006.1:0-31898 GCA_964390985.1 uncultured Clostridia bacterium
ATTTCACCCATTCGCCTGCCGGGGGCATGGTGGGCGGCAAGCCGCCCGGCAACAAGCCGGGTTTTTTTCTTTTGAAATGGAGCGTCTTCATTGCCTGTTTTACCAGTTGCTAAAGTGATTGTCGATATTCAGGTACGCCATGTCGACCGGGTGTTTGATTATACCGTGCCACAGCATTTGGTGGAGTGTATTCGCCCAGGACATCGTGTTCTTGTTCCTTTTGGTCATCGCAGGGTAGAAGGATTTGTTGTAGCCTACCCTGCGCACAGCGACTTACCTAATCTTAAGTCGGTGCATAAACTACTGGATGATGAGCCTTTGCTTACGCCTGTAGCGCTACATTTATCACATTGGATGACGGAAAAATACCTATGCTTATTAGCACAGAGTTTACAATGCTGGCTTCCCGCCGGAGTCAGCTTGCGACGTAGCCAGCGAGCAGTTGAAAAAACTGAGTGCTGGTACCACATTGATGCAACCAAAGATCAAGCATCGCTGTTTGCAGAATTATACCGAGCACCGATGCAACGAGCGGCACTAGAGTTAATATTAAAAGAAGGCGGCAAACTATCAGCTTCGCAAGCACGGCAAGCTAAGCTACAAGCGGCTTGCCAAGCGTTAGTAAAACGAGGCATAGCCACTAGTAAGCAAATATCAGTACGACGTGATCTTTATCCAAATCATACCTTCCCTCGCATCGCACATCCGCTCACCAGTCATCAAAGAACAGCTGTAAATTCCATTAAATCAGCTGTTAAGCAAGGTGCTGGTCGTTTTTTGTTGCACGGAGTGACTGGCAGCGGTAAAACCTTGGTTTATTTGGAGACGATTGCTGCTGCTTGTCAACTAGGGAAATCAGCGATAGTGCTAGTGCCTGAAATAAGTTTAACCCCTCAAGCAGTAGCGGCGTTCAAAGGATGGTTCGGTGATAAGGTTGCTGTTTTACACAGCCGCTTATCCACCAGCGAACGAGCCGATCAATGGTACGCCGCCCGCCGCGGCGAGGTACAAGTGGTTTTGGGAGCGCGCAGTGCTGTTTTTGCACCTTTATCTAACTTAGGACTTATTATTGTCGATGAAGAGCAAGAGACCGCCTATAAGCAAGAAGAGAATCCTCGATATCATGCCCGTGAAATTGCTGAAGCGCGCGCCAACCACGAGGGTGCGGTGTTGGTATTAGGTAGCGCTACACCTAGTTTAGAGAGCTACCAACGTATGCTCCAAGGTGAATTAACGCTTCTCTCTTTACCGGAGCGCGTAGATAACCGACCGTTGCCAGAAGTTACAGTTGTCGATATGCGCGAAGAGCTTTTGGCTGGCAACCGCAGCATGTTTAGCCAAGTTTTGCAACAAGAGCTGCATAATTGCCTCGCTCAAAAGCAACAAGCTATTCTTTTTCTAAATCGACGCGGTTTTGCTTCTTTTGTATTATGCAGAGCCTGCGGTGCTACCCTGGGTTGTAACCATTGCCAAGTGACACTTACTTACCATGAACCAGACCGATTGGAATGTCACTATTGTGGAGAACGTAAAATAGTACCACAGCGTTGTCCGGTATGCGACAGCCCGTATTTGCGGCCTTTTGGCGCAGGGACACAAAGGGTCCAACGCGAGGTGGAAATGCGTTTCCCGCAAGCACGAGTGATCCGTATGGATATGGATACCACTACCCGTAAAGGTATGCACGAGAAAATATGGCGCACCTTCAATGAGGGTGGAGCGGATGTATTGGTAGGCACTCAGATGGTAGCCAAAGGCTTGCATTTTCCCGGAGTGACATTAGTAGGGGTTGTTTGTGCGGATACTTCGTTACATTTTCCCGATTTCCGCGCTGCAGAGCGTACTTTCCAACTACTCACTCAGGTAGCTGGCCGGGCCGGCCGAGGTGAAGAGAGTGGGAAAGTGATCGTGCAAACCTATGCACCGGAACATTATAGTTTACAATCTGCCTCGACCCATGATTATGAAGGTTTTGCCCACCAGGAGTTGGCCTTTCGCAAAAAAGCCAACTACCCACCGTTTGCCCATTTAGCTCGGGTATTGATAACCACTGATAACGAAGAAGAGGCTAGTAGTGTTTGTGGCAAGCTAGCACTCATTTGCCGTTCACCAAATATAGAGGTGATTGGCCCTGCACCAGCACCACTTAGCCGCTTGAAGGATCGTTTCAGATGGCATATTCTACTTAAGGGAGAAGAAATAGAGGTTAACTCTGCCGCAAAGAAAGTGTTACAAATGACCCAGATCAGTGGTTCACAAGTAGTTGTAGATATTAACCCCATGTCGTTACTATAAGAGAGGAGTTAATGGGTGGCAGTTTTGCAGATTCGCACACTAGGGGATCCAGTATTGCGCCAAAAAGCCAGGCCAGTCGGACGAGTAACCAAACGTATAATTAAACTACTTAAAAATATGGAAGAGACTATGTATGCTGCCGATGGCGCGGGCATAGCCGCTCCTCAGGTAGGTATTAGCGAACGTATTATCGTTGTTGATGTCGGCGAAGGGCCGTTGCATTTAATTAATCCGCAAGTAACACAAGCTAGTGGTAGTGTTGTTGAACGCGAAGGTTGTCTTTCGGTTCCGGGAGTTTCTGGCTATGTGGATCGGGCGGAACAGGTAGTAGTTACAGGGCTAGACGAAAAAGGTAAACAAAAGCGGATACAAGCCGATGGCTGGTTGGCACGCGCTTTACAGCATGAAATAGACCATCTTGACGGCATTCTTTTTATAGATAAAGCCACTGGTGTCACTACTGCAGATGCTGCCCCTCCCGCTGAGTGAATTATAAGGAGGATGTTAGTTGCGCGTTGTTTTTATGGGCACACCACAATTTGCCGTCCCCAGTTTGCAGGCACTGGCTCAATCAAAGCATCAAGTGCTAGCTGCTATAAGCCAACCTGATCGTCGGCAAGGGCGTGGTATGCGTTTAGTTGCTTCGCCAGTGAAACAAACTGCTGAGAAACTTGGCATACCAGTTTTGCAACCGGAAAAAATCAATCAACCTGAATTTATGGCCTCGCTAGCTGCATTGGCACCAGAAGTTATTGTTGTGGTAGCTTATGGTCAATTCATACCCGCTGAACTACTGAATTTACCTGAGAAAGGGTGCATTAATATACACCCTTCACTGCTGCCTCGTTATAGAGGTGCCACACCTATTCAACATGCTATTCTCAATGGCGATGAGGTAACTGGAGTTACTACAATGTACCTTGATGAAGGGTTAGATACGGGTGATCTCATTTTCCAGCAGCAAGTAAGAATAGACTCTAGTGAAACAGCTGGTCAACTACAAGAGCGTTTATCGCATATAAGCCCAGATGTTTTACTGCGCACACTAAACGCTATAGAAGCCAATGGAGCACCACGGTTGCCACAAGACGAACGTTTGTCAAGTTATTGCTCGAAGTTAAGCCGCCAGGATGGGCAGCTAAATTGGGAGAAGAGTAGCCGTCTTTTAGCAAACCAAGTGCGGGCCTTCACACCTTGGCCAGGGACTTTTACTTACCACCATAAAGAGAGAGTGAAAGTGCTACAGGCACAGCTTGGCCCAAATGAAGATGGTCTACCAGGAACCCTACGAGCAATAGTAGGGGAAACGCTATGCGTTCATTGCGCTACAGGCACTTTGATATTGACCACAGTGCAACCGGAAAATGGCAAGCCCATGAGTGGAGCTGCATATGCCCGCGGACGTCAATTAGTAGCGGGTGATAGCTTTTGTTGGAATACGGATAAACTGTTATAGCCAATGGAGGTGTTCGTTAATGTGGCCTTTCTATGATCAGTCAATTTTAGTGATAGTACCAGCTATTCTTTTTGCTATGTGGGCACAGTGGCAGGTTAAAGCCACATTTAATCGGTATCTTAAGGTTCAGGTGGAGAAAGGACTTAGCGGAGGACAAGTGGCTAGAGCACTGCTTGATGATGCTGGCTTACACAATGTGCCAGTGGAAATGATATCTGCAAGTTTAGCCGATCATTACGATCCGCGCCAACGGCGCTTGCGTTTATCGCCCGAGGTCTATAATGGGAGCACTGTAGCTAGCTTAGGCGTAGCCGCGCACGAAACCGGACATGCGATACAACACAAGGAGGGTTATACCGCCCTTAGCATACGAAACAGCTTATACCCAGTAGCAGCATTAGGTTCTAACGCCGCTTTTCCTCTGGCTATTATGGGCATTCTTCTCGGTCTAACTGGCCTGATAACATTGGGTATCTACTTATTTACGGCTGCCTTGTTGTTTCAACTAATAACACTACCCGTAGAGTACAATGCCAGTAAACGTGCGCAGCGCTTGTTAACGGCCGGGGGCTATGTTACTGACACTGAAGCTAGTGGAGTGCATCAAGTGTTAAATGCCGCGGCTTTAACTTATGTGGCGGCAACAGCAGTAGCTTTGACGCAATTGCTGCGTCTACTTATACTTCGCAACAGCCAGCGCCGATAATGCATATTGATGCTAAAGACATTAAAAGAAAAACAACGGCTCGTCAGCTAGCTGTCGAAGTGCTAAACAAAGTGGATACAGCCCAAGCGTATGCCAACTTGGAGCTCGATTTGCATTTGCGACGTAGTTCCTTATCTGTGCGCGATCGGGCGCTAGCTACCGAATTGGTATATGGTACATTACGCTGGCGCAAAACAATAGATCGTTGCATTGAAGCGACTAGTAATCGTCCATTGCATAAGCTGAATTCGCTGCTTAGAGCAATTTTACGCATTACGGCTTATCAGTTGTTTTTCTTAACGAGCATACCGCCACATGCTGCAGTTTACGAATCTGTAGAATTAGCCAAGCGTTTGCACGGACCTGGTGCAGCTCGCTTCGTAAATGCCACGGCTAGGCATATGCAACGCAGCGGTATACCATCGGCGACCGGTCAAGGTGCCAGTTTTTTAGCAAGCAAATGGTCACATCCGCAATGGCTGGTGGAAAAATGGTTATCTGCATACGGATGGCAAGCTACAGAGGGTATGTTGATAACGAATCAGCAACCACCTACTGTTACTTTGCGTGTAAATACACTATGCATAACTCGGGCAGCATTTTTAGAAAAGCTGCAGCAACAGGGTGTACAAGCCCTGGCAGGCGCTACACCCGACGCTGTTAAAATAGTGGGTAGTTCATCAGTTACCGATTTGCCTGGCTATAAACAAGGTGAATTTATAATCCAAGATGAAGCGTCACAGCTAGCGGCTTATGCATTGCAACCACAGCCCGGTGAAGTTGTTTTAGATATGTGCAGCGCCCCTGGTGGTAAAGCTACGCACTTATGCCAATTAATGAAGGATCATGGCACGGTATACGCCTTGGAATTACATCCTCATCGCACTGCTTTAATTCAACGTAACGCCCGCCGATTAAAAATTAAATCGTTGCAGGTGATTAACCATGACAGTCGGCATTTGCCAGACCACTTACAGGGTGTAGCCAAGCGGATACTACTAGATGCACCTTGTTCGGGCACAGGAGTTCTACGTCGTCGAGTTGATTTGCGTTGGCGACTAAACGCCAGTGATTTTTCAGTGTTGACACAAATGCAAAGAGAGTTGCTCGATGCAGCTGCTATAGCTCTAGTACCCAACGGCAGATTAATATATAGTACATGTAGTGTAGAACCAGAAGAGAATAAAATACAGGTAAAAGACTTTCTCAATCGACATCCAAACTTCCGATTCGGCACATTAGATCATTTAGTAGACTTGGCACCGCATCTTATCGATCATAAAGACCTGACCGCGGGTGAGCTACAGCTTTTATCGGGAACTGAAAATGACGGATTCTATATAGCTTGTCTGGAAAAGGAGGCCTAACCTTTAGGTAGAGGATAAAAGCATGGGGCGAAATGGGGTTGTGCTTTTTGCTAGAAGTACTCATTGCCGATAACAATGTAGAGTTATGCGATACTATTGCCGAATACTTAAACGAACAACCAGACATCAAGGTAGTGGGCATTGCCTACGATGGCGAAGAGGCTTTAGTATTAATTCAACAGTATAAACCGGATGTTTTGGTATTAGATGTCACTATGCCACGCCTCGATGGTATAGCTGTTTTGGAGCAGCTGCGCGCCAAAAATATGGCGCACAAGCTAGTTGTCATTGTGCTGACTGCTGTAAGTAGTGAAGAGGTTATTCACAGATTTGTGGAGTTGGGTGCCGATTATTACATTGTAAAACCATTTGACTTAAAATCATTGGCCAACCGCATTCGCCAATTTGCTGAGCCAAATACAGTGAAATCTACAATAAAAAGCTTGCCTTACCATCTTGGTGAGATTGATACAAATATGCAAATTACGCACATATTAAATTGGATAGGGGTGCCACAGCATTTAAAGGGATATAAGTATCTGCGTGACGCCATCCTAATGGTTCTAGATGACGAGCAACTACTAGTGACTCCCCTGATTAAGGGTGTATACGCTAATCTGGCTAAGCGTTATGATGTTACGTCCGATTCAGTTGAAGGAGCTATTCGCCATGCCATCATTACAGCGTGGGATATAGGTAACCGCGAATATCTGGCCGATTTATTGGATGCACGCGATGTTAGTAGATTCCCCACCAACGCGTTATTACTTAGTAAATTAGCCGATGCAGTAAAACGAGGCGATCACCTTGATAAAAATTAAGCCCAACGAAATTAAGCTTCCGATGGGCATTTGGAATGGTCGGGGTGAGAGGATTTGAACCTCCGACCTCTGCGTCCCGAACGCAGCGCTCTAGCCAAGCTGAGCCACACCCCGATATACGGTTGATCCAGAGCAATTATAAGACCAGTTAGCATATGTGTCAAGGTTGGTAGTTGATCAACCACAAGGGTTGTGCGTAATTCCTAGCTCTTCTTGGGCAAATTTATAAAACTTACGCAATCTACCCTTTAACCGTCTTTGATAATGCACTCCGCTAGCTCGGTTGCTAATAAATAAATCAATATCATCTGGAGTGGCACGTGCTAGTAAGAATCGCAGGAATCGGCTGGCATCGCCTAGGTAATCATTCTCTGTCTTGATACCTTGGTCAAGTAAATACTCAAAATAAGCGGTTAAAAAATGCACGCGAGGAGCTTTACCCATAACGATCACCTCTCCTATAGCGTGCCCTGATGATGGAGGGCAAATGTGGAAAATAAAAACCTACCAAACCTGCTGGATCTTTCCCCCGAGAAGTTACCTGTACTAATTAAGCAATGGGGTGAACCGCAATACAGAGCTAAACAATTAGCTACATGGTTATATAAACGAAGAGTGCACTCTTTTACGCAAATGAACAACCTACCTATTGGCCTTCGTCAAAAATTAGAAGCTGAGTGGACAATATTCATTCCGCAATCAATAAAAGAGCAAGTAGCACTAGATGGAACTCGCAAGTTTTTATTACAGATGGCCGATGGTGAATCAGTTGAAGCAGTACTCATCAGTGAGGCCGACAGACTAACCGCATGTATTTCTACTCAAGTAGGATGTGCCATTGGTTGCTCATTTTGCGCTACTGGTCACAGTGGATTCACTCGTCAGCTTACAGCTGGCGAAATAGTAGGCCAGGTTTTGGCACTCCTAGAGAGAACAACATGCTCTTTATCAAACATCGTTTTTATGGGCATGGGTGAACCACTGGCCAACTACGATAATGTGCTCTCTGCCATTAAAACTATTAACCACCCTGAAGGTCTAGGATTAGGTGCCCGGCGGATAACTGTATCAACCGTAGGTATTTTACCAGGCATTCGTCGCCTTGCTCACGAAAACATCCAAATAAACCTAGCTGTTTCGCTACATGCGCCTAATGACCACTTGCGTAATCAGCTGGTGCCCATAAACCGCACCTACCCTATTAAGGAGTTGCTTAATGCTTGCCAATATTACATAGCTCACACTAATAGGCGTGTCAGCTTCGAATATGTGCTTTTGCATGGTGTTAACGATAGTGAAGCTATTGCCCACGAGTTAGGTCGCTTACTGGCTGGTATGTTGTGTCACGTGAATCTAATACCTGTTAATCCGACGGGCAATAAAGAAGACAGCCGACCATCAGAAGAGGACACTAGAGCTTTTACCCGAATTCTACAATGTTACGGAGTTCAATCTACACAACGTAAGGAGAAGGGTACCGATATCGCTGCTGCTTGCGGTCAGTTACGGCAGCGACGGTAAACACCAGGTTGACGAGGAGTTGAATCATTGTTTAACCAGCTCATGCGCCTGGAGAAATGGTTAGAAACGCATATAGAACGTCTCTTTGGTCCGCGTGAAAGTGTGCAACCAGTGGAGATCGCCCGACGAATGGTCCGAGCTATGGAGGATCAACGTCGTATCAGCGTAAATTGCGTTTATGTACCAAACAACTTCACTGTCTATGTAAGTGAAGAGGATCTTCATGGCTTATCAAGTTTTGCTAGTACTCTTAGTCAGGATCTGGCTAACAATGTGCGCACAACAGCGCGGCGGCAATCGTACGCCTTTACAGGTCCGCTCAATGTAACGTTTCTCTCACACGCTGATCTGGGTCGCGGGGAGTACCGTATTGAAGCGACATTTGTCGAGGGTGAGGTTGAAGAAGAGCGTGAAGAGACACCAGCTAAGCAGAGCGGCAGTGAGACCAGGCTATACCGAGCAGATGAATCGGGCCGCTCATTGTGGCAGGTAACAATAGCAACAGGTGTCGATATGGGAGCAACATATACTGTCCGCTTACCAGCTAGTATCGGTCGGCGGTCCGATTGCGATATCCAACTGCGCGACCCTAAAGTTTCCCGCGTGCATGCTCGAATTGAAGCCGATAAAACTGGAGTGGCACTGGTTGATGCTGAGAGTACCAATGGCACGCGTGTGAATGGCTCGCTAATTAGGCGAGTTACCATCCGCCCCGAAGATATAGTGGAAATAGGAACAACACAGCTTTCCATAACGCCAGCGGGAGGGGAGTAAGTGTTAAATATACTGTATATTTGGGGACGATTTGGTATACTTGCTTTGCTTTATTTATTCCTCTTGCGGTTGGCTGTTGAATTAATGCGTCCACTCCACTCAACTCAGGCAAAACCAACCGAAACACGCCAAGTGGAACGGAAGCGTAACATGGTTGCACTACGTTTGTTACAAACCGACAGCAAGGTTTGGCATAATTCCGGTAATAACGAAACGGTAATAGCAGTTAGCGCGATGATACCAATCTCAGGCGATACGCATATAGGGCGAGCACCGGGCAACGAAATTCGCTTGGATGATCCATTCGCTTCGGCATTCCATGCGCAATTGCGAGTGCATAGGCAGAGTATCCTTTTGGAGGATCTGAACACAACAAATGGCACGCGTGTCAATGGTATGCAGGTAAAGGGTACTGTCCGTATTGAGTCGGGGGATATCATTGATATTGGTAGTACAAGTTTTATTGTAGAAAAGTAGTGGTATATGCGCTAAGCGCGAGGAGTGAAATTAATGCTGGTCGGTGCAAACAGTGATACAGGGCGCATTCGCCAACTGAATGAAGATGCCTTTTATGTCGGCGATAAACTATTAGTAGTAGCCGATGGTATGGGCGGACATGCTGCCGGCGAAGTAGCTAGCCAATTAGCCGTACGTACTGTATCTAACTGGTCAGATTGGTCACAACCACTTGTCGCTTTACGAGCAGCATTTGCAGCTGCGAATAAGGCTGTATTAGTTAAGGCGGCTAGCGACTCTAATTGTGCTGGTATGGGCACCACCTTGACCGCTTGCCTAATATATAACAAACAGATGATGATAGCACACATTGGCGATAGCCGATTGTATCTAATGCGTCAAGCAGCATTACGCTGTCTGACAATCGACCATTCGATTGTCGGCGAAATGGTTCGCAGCGGTGGCTTATCCGAGGAGGCGGCTCGCTCGCATCCACAACGAAACATCCTTACGAGAGCTTTAGGTGCTGAGTTAAACCTAGATATAGATATATTTTGTGAAGGTTTGCAGGTGGGTGATCGGCTATTACTATGTACCGATGGCTTACATGCCATGGTGCAAATGCCAATGATAGAACACATACTATTCACCTACTCTTCGCCCAAGGAAGCTGCTGCAAAACTTATAAGTGCAGCTAACGATGCCGGTGGTGCAGATAACATTACAACCATAGTTGCAGATATTCTTAAGGAGGACCTGGTATGAAGCGTGGGTTACTCCTGTTATTGTTGGGTTTAGCTGCTGGCAGCACTGCTCAAATCCTTGTGCATCTAGCCCAGGGGGGCATTTCCTCGCGGGCAATTATTACTTTAGTTGTATATAACCTCTCTTTTATTGCTCTTCACCTATGGTTACAAGGCAAGGGCGATCCGGTAATTGTGCCGATTATTGCCGTGTTATGCGGTTTGGGTCTAGCAGAAATTTACCGACTTAATCCAAGTCGCGGTTGGCAGCAAACTTGGTGGGTCCTCTTAGGGGTAATAGTGTTTGCTATTACCAGCCGCTTTCGCAATTGGAATGGCATGGCTGACTTGAAATATGTCTGGGCGGTGACTGCTGCCGCTTTACTCATGATTACGGTGATTTTTGGTGTTGAAATTGGTGGTGCTAGAGCATGGTTACACTTTCGCGGACTCAGTTTTCAAGCATCTGAACTTGCCAAATTGCTAGTTGTTGCCTCCATGGCTTCGCATTTAGCCGAAACAAAGGAGTTTTTGGCTTTACCGACTCGTCGCATATGGTTTCTGCGCATACCGTCAGCCCGCCATTTAGGTCCTTTACTGATGATGTGGGCTCTATTTATGGTGATGTTTGTTTTTCAACGCGATCTAGGTGGCGCTTTACTATTGTTCGGAGTGTTCGTGCTGATGCTTTATGTAGCTAGTAACCGACGAGTCTACTTATCGTTAGGTGCTGTGTTGGTGTTAATTGGTGGCGTAATGGCCTATGCATCTTTCGCCCATGTACGCACCCGTTTTGTGGTATGGCTTAATCCGTGGCCTTATTATAGTGGTCGCGGTTACCAGATTATACAAGGATTATTTGCTATGGCTAATGGTGGTATCTCGGGCAGTGGTTTAGGGTTGGGTTACCCTTACCTAGTACCAGCAGCTGAAAACGACTTCATTTTTAACGCGTTGGTAGAAGAGTTAGGATTATTAGGTGGCACTTTTATTTTAGCTGTATTTATGGTATTGGTAGTGCGTGGCTTAACCTGGTCACTGGCACATGGCGATAATGTAACTGCTCTAGCTGGTATAGGGCTTTCTATACTGCTAGGTTTGCAAACGCTTATTATAATCGGTGGCGTGACACGTTTCATCCCGGTTACTGGCGTGACGTTACCGTTTGTCAGCTATGGTGGTAGTTCTCTAGTGGCCAGTTTCGCTCAGGTGGGATTGTTGTATAGCATTTCTGTAACTGCACCTACCCGGCAAAGAGTTAGGGGGGTGTGATTTGTGGAAACTAGCGTTCGTCGATTGATTATAGGTTTTATCACTACCTTTTTACTAATGGAAATCTGGATGGGTTATTGGGTGGTATGGAAAGGCCCCGCCTTAGTGACCAATTCGCGCAATCCCCGTATCGCCATGGCAGAAAACCGCTTACCAAGGGGCGGGATATACGATACTAACGGCAAACCCATGGTAGTAAGCGTTTGGCAAAACAACGCATATAAAAGGGAATTCCAAGCACCGCTTTCGGTAGTGCAAACCATTGGCTATATGCACTCCCGGTATGGCAAGAGTGGTTTGGAACGCAGTTATGATGCGGTGTTGCGAAGCAGCACTGCCTCATACCCTAACCCGTTTATACCTTTGCATCAACGCAGTGAGGGTGCCGATATTGTTACTACAATTGACAGCGAGCTACAGCTAGCTGCGGAAAAGGCGATGAACGGTCAGCGGGGGGCAGTGGTAGTAATAGATGCGCAAACCGGAGCAATACTCACAGCGGTAAGTGTTCCTTATTTTGACCCGGCTGCCATGGACGATAATCTCATTAATGACGATAAAGGGCAAGCGCTGTTTAACCGTGCACTACAAGGCCGTTATGCTCCTGGTTCAGCATGGAAACCAGTCGTATTAACCGCCGCCCTAGAGACCCGTGCAGTATCGCCTGATGATTATTTTGTGGATAATGGCAGTATTACTGTAGGAAATCATGTGGTGCATAACTACGAAGGTGAAGTGCTAGGCAACTTGAGCCTAAAGGATGCTTTGGTTCGCTCCTCTAATGTAGCTTTTGTACAAATAGGCATGAAAACTAGCGGAGAAGCCATTCACAACTTGACTCGTCGTTTGGGAATTTTAGATGAACCCGATTTACACACTCCAGCAACAGCCAGTCACTTACCTAGTTTAGCTGAGTACCGCCAACAGGAGGTAAGAGCGCAAACTGGGTTCGGGCAAGGCGGATTGTGGGTTACACCGTTACACATGGCGGTTGTTGCTGCTACCATTGGTAACGGTGGTTACGCTGTAACACCTTATTTGGTTCAACAGTTAGGCGAGAAGAACGTTGCTCCTACATCGGAACGTAAACGTGTAATGCCCGAATGGGTGGCCAAATATGTGAGTACAGCTATGCGAGCTGTAGTAACTAGCGGTACTGGCCGAAGGGCAGCTGTTAGCGGCATCACCGTGGCCGGTAAAACTGGCACGGCAGATAACCCGGGTGGCAAGGCTCACGCCTGGTTTATCGCTTTTGCTCCCGCTGATAAACCACGCATTGCGTTAGCCGTTGTTTTAGAGAATTCAGGAGGCACTGGTGGAGGCAAAGCAGCTCCTATTGCAGCTAAGGTGATTCAAGCAGCCTTAAAATAGTATAATCCTAGAAGTAGGTGACCTGCCAATTGATCGGTAAGGTTCTGGCAAATCGGTATGAAATAATTGCTTGGGTGGGCGAAGGCGGCATGGCCGTTGTCTACCGCGCAAAGGATACGCTATTAGGGCGTATGGTAGCAGTGAAGGTGTTACGCCCCCAGTATGCTAACGATGTAGAGTTCGTGGAGCGGTTTCGGCGTGAAGCGCAAACTGCAGCCAGCCTTTCGCATCCTAATGTGGTCAACATATACGATGTTGGCCGTGAAGATAACACACACTACATTGTTATGGAGTATGTAGAAGGGCGTAACCTGAAAGATATCATCAGGCAAGAAGGACCTTTACCCTGGCGTACAGCAGTCTTTATTGCCATTGAAATATGTCGGGCACTGCAGGCGGCGCATCGGCTAAACCTGACGCATCGCGATATTAAACCACACAATATTCTTATTACAAAGCAAGATGGCAGCGTAAAGGTGACCGACTTTGGTATTGCCCGCGCTAACGCCACTGCTTCGCTTACACAAACGGGTACCGTTGTTGGCTCTGTGCATTACTTTTCTCCAGAACAAGCGCGTGGTGATATAGTTGGTTCAGCTGCTGATATATACTCCTTAGGAGTCGTTCTTTTTGAAATGGTGACTGGGCGTGTTCCATTCACGGGAGAGAGTCCGGTAGCCATTGCTCTCAAACACTTACAAGAGCAACCACCGCCATTGCATACAATTAACCCTGCCATACCCATGGAAATAGAGAGGATTATCACCAAAGCCATGGGTAAAACCGTAGCTGAACGATACGCTACAGTAGGCGGTATGCTACGTGATTTGCGCGCAATAGTAAACGAGCCTACCGGCACAGATGAAGATACCGACAATGATATTACACAGCCTATTGCCCCTGTTAAACTTGATGCTACTACAGTGCAACCAGCGGTGTCGAGACAAACAGGTCAGCCCCAAGCTAGCCAACGCAAAAAGCCCATTCGATGGCCAGCAATCGTTATTATATTAGCATTTATGGCCGGGCTGTTTTTGGCCAGTACGCGATTTCCACAGTTTTTCTATGGCGAAGAAGTATCGGTACCATCAGTGATAGGACGCGAATACTCGGAAGCAGAACAAATAATAAAACAAGCTGGGCTTAACGTAGAACGTCGCGACATATATCATTCAACTGTCGAAGTTAATTATGTAATAGACCAACACCCAGCTGCTCATGAACGCATCCGCAAGAACCGTCCGGTTGTGCTATCGGTGAGTCGAGGTGCTGAATTGGTAACAGTGCCTGATGTTATTGGCTTACCATTGCAGCAAGCTCAAATCAGTATTGAAACCAGTGGCCTGAAAGTGGGTTTATTGAAAGAAGAAGTGAGCCCAGGCGATGCCGGTTTGATTTTGCGGCAAACGCCTTCTGGTGGCGATAGGTTAGCACGTGATGGCCAGGTAGACTTAGTTATTAGCATAAAATCTGGTACTGCTTTGCTGGTAACTGTACCTGACCTAATTGGTTATCAACTTGATGAAGCTCGTACTCGCTTAGCTGAACATGGTTTAAAGATCGGGCGAACTATAGAAGAAATTAACGATACTGTTCAACCGAATACTATCATAGATCATAATCCCACAGCCGGAGCGGACGTCCCCGCCGGTACTTCAGTTGACGTAGCGTATGCAATTCAACCTAATGTGCGTACAGTACAAGTGGTTGTGCGTGTTCCCAACGATGACAGCCACATTGTGAAGGTGACAGTGGTAGATGAGCTTGGAGAACGACGCGTATACGGTCCTGAGAAACGTTCGGCTGGGACTGTATTCACCGTTCCTGTAAGTGTACGCCCTATAGAAATCCCTGGTATTCAACGTAAATATCGTATATATATTGATGACCAATTAGTAGAAGAAGATAAATTATAACGGAGGTATCTGGTTGACACAGAAGGCTAAAGTTGGACGGGTCTTGCGCGTGCTAGGCGGTTTTTACCGTGTGATTCTACCTGATGGCAGCGTAGAAGAATGCCGCCTAGCCGGTAAGCTGAAAGGGGGAGCAGGAGCTCGGGGAATTGGCCCGGTTCTTCCGGGAGATTACGTTCATATTCAGTTAACCGGCTCAATTAACGTCATTACTGCAATAGCCTCTCGCCGTAATGAGTTGGTGCGCCCAGCTGTAGCCAATGTAGATACATGCGTATTAGTCCAGTCGTTCAATCAGCCAGATCCGATATACGAACTTATGGAGAAAGTGCTTATACAAGCTTGTGCTCAGGGAATAACACCAATTATTTGCTGGACAAAAGCCGATTTGGTCGATTTTAAACAGCAAGAGCTGCAAATAACTCCATTCACTAAATATGGTTACTTATGCATTAGTACCTCGGTAGTAAGTGGCATTGGTCTACAATTACTAAAAGAAACTCTCGTTGAACGCGTCTCTATTTTAGCTGGTATCTCAGGTGTAGGAAAATCGAGTCTGCTGAATGCATTATGTACACATGCTAAACAAGATACAAACCCTTTAAGTGCCCGTATACAGCGGGGCAAACACACAACTCGCCACGTTGAGCTATTGCCTTTATCTACTGGTGGATGGTTAGCTGATTCACCTGGTTTTTCTGCAGTTGACTTATCACATATTGATGTCATTCAATTGGGACGCTGCTACCCAGATTACTTAACCCTGGCTCCAAATTGTCGCTTTGCCAATTGCCGACATCAAAACGAACCCGAATGTGCAATTAAACAGGCAGTGGCTTCTGGCGAATTGGATGCCGCACGTTATAGTCGTTATCTTCAATACTTGGAAGAGGTGGAAACAAATGCCGCACGGAGATACTAATCAGCAACGAATAATTGCTCCTTCTTTATTGGCATCTGATTTTGCCCATCTAGCTCAGAGTGTGGCTAAAGTATCGGCAGCACCATGGCTTCACATTGATGTAATGGATGGACATTTTGTGCCAAATATTACCATTGGCCCTCCAGTAGTTGCTGCTTTACGCAGCCATACCCAGCAGTATTTTGATGTTCACCTAATGATCGAGAAACCTGAGTATTATATTGACGCTTTTGCTGCTGCCGGAGCTAATGGCATCACTGTACACGCTGAGGCCTGCCCGCATCTGCACAGGGTTTTACAACAAATACGCGCTGCCGGATTGCGCGCTGGCGTAGCATTGAATCCGGCTACAGGCATTGATTCTTTGCAATGGGTGCTAGATGAGGTTGATTTGGTACTAGTAATGACGGTAAACCCTGGCTTTGGCGGACAACGTTTTATAACCCAGATGCTCCCAAAAGTTGCTGCACTAAGACAGCTATTAGATCGTCGAAATAAAAATTGTGTCATTGAAGTAGATGGGGGAGTAGACAAACACACAGCGCCTCAGCTAGTAAAAGCAGGGGCCAGCGTATTTGTTGCTGGCACATCCATATTTGGTCAGCAAGACCCTGCTAGGGCATTAAGCGAGCTACAGCAGACAATAGATGAAATATGACTATTGTCACGTGACATAGACAATTATTGACATACTCTGTTCACCAAAAATACAATGTGGGCACCGGATGCGACCCGGTGCCCGCGGAATTCGTGACCGAAAGGGGGAATTCTATGCTGTAGCAAAACCGAAATAACCACATAAGTGTTTGAAGTAATACCACAACATAAAAACAAAAAAATATCCCTCACGGGCATGGCTGGTGACTTAAATGGAGCTGGGAAGTACAACCCGCGGGCGGTAAAAAAGAGGGTGTCTATTAGGCACCCTCTTTAATATCTGTAATATTATATGGCTCGGGTAACTTTTCCTGATTTAAGACAACGGGTGCAAACATAAGCCCGCGTCGGAACACCCTTTACTAAAATTCGCACCCGTTGTAGGTTGGCTTTCCAGGTGCGGCGAACCTTAAGATTAGAATGGCTTACGGCGTTGCCAGCCACTGTTTGTTTTTTGCAAACTATGCAGTCCCGCGACATTGTTCTCCTCCTATTGGGTTAACAAGCCCCAAAATCATCCCCACTCGGGGCAATACTACTAGATAAACATCTTTTTAATATTAACATACTACTTGACCACCTGTCTATATATAATTACCTCAGAGGAATTTCATGATACGCTATCGAATAGATACGCCATTTGACATCATGGGTGATTCAGTGGAAAAACTAACTGCTCAAATATTTCGTGCTATGGCCAGTGCTTCCGCCCACAAACTGGAAGCAGAAAAGGCCCGTGTTGATGCGCTCAATGTGTTCCCCGTACCGGATGGAGATACCGGCACTAACATGGCTCTTACCTTATGGTCGGCTGTGGATGCTGTCCTTAAGTCGACCAGCAATTCGCTAGGTGAGCTAGCGGAAGCGGCTGCTCAAGGAGCCTTATTGGGAGCACGCGGTAACTCAGGAGTGATTCTTTCTCAGTTTTTGCGTGGATTCGCTGACGGCGTGCAAAATTTGGATGAAGCGGATGCTCAACAATTGGCGATCGCTTTCGTAAAAGCTGCTGAGGCTGCCTATGGGGCGGTCATTCGCCCGGTTGAGGGCACCGTACTCACCGTGGGCAAAGAAGCCGCGCAAGCAGCCTTGCGCCTAGCGCAAGACGGCGAGGATCTATTCGCAGTTTTACAGGGTGCACTAGCAGTAGCAATTGAGACTCTAGACCGCACACCCGACATACTGATCACGCTTCGTGAAGCTGGTGTAGTTGATGCCGGTGGTGAAGGTCTAGTTGTAGCTGCACGTGGCGCGTTCGAAGCTATTAACGGAAAGCATGTTGATTTACCTGAATCGAGAACACCAGTAGAAGCACCTGCCCTTAACAATCCTACTGAATCTAGCGTTAATCAGCCGGAAAAAGTAGGGGAAAGCTCTATAACCTTCATGTACTGTACCGAATTTTTGGTTCATGGGACAGACCTCAAAAAAAGTGATCTACAGCAAGCTATCGAGGATTTAGGAGATAGCACGTTAGTTGTTGGCCAACCCAACTTGATGAAAATTCATATTCACACCAATCATCCTGGGTTAGTACTCGAGATCTGTGGCAGTCGGGGAGAGCTTTCAGCAATTCATATTGATAACATGGCCGAACAGAGTAAGGAAAAAGAGGCGGCACAAACTACCAAGGTACCATCAGCTGCTGAAACTCCACCGGCACCGAGCATCAGACCTACTGCACCTGCGGCAGAGGTGGCAGTTGTGGCTGTTTCCAGTGGTGATGGATGTATTGAGTTATTGCACAGTTTAGGAGTGAGCAAAGTGGTACATGGGGGGCAAACCATGAACCCCAGTACGGCCCAATTGCTCGCTGCGGTAAAAGAGACAGGTGCCAAATCAACCATTATATTACCGAATAATGGTAATGTACTTATGACAGCTCGTCAGGTGGCACACTTAATTAACACCCCAGTAATTGTTGTACCTACCCGCTCTTTCTGCGAAGGCGTAGCGGCTATGTTGCAATTTTCTCCATTAGATACTGCCGCTGACAATGCCAGACGTATGGAAGAAGCCATCAGCTTAATCACTTGTGGCGAAGTGACAATAGCTGTACGCGACGCTCGTATTGAGGGCCGCGAAATAAAAGAAGGACAACACTTAGGTATTTCACAAGGAAAAATACTGACCGCAGGCCCAGATCGTCAGCAAGCTCTCCTTGAATTATTGAGCAGTATCATCACTGATGACAGTTCTTTGGTCACTTTATATTATGGTGCCGAAGTAGATGAAACTGACGCCAACTCAGCAGCTGAAGAAGTAGAACAACGGTTTAAGCTAGAGGTGGAAACGTACGCTGGTGGTCAGCCGCTCTATTCATACCTTGTATCAGTTGAATAACAGTTGTCCAACTACTATGGTGAAATGGAGGTAGCACCATGGGCGTGCGTGTTTTTGTCGATTCATCGGCAGATATATACGGCAAAATTGCTGAGGAAACCGGCATTATCAAAGTTCCATTGAGTGTACATTTTGGCGATGCGGTGTATGAAGATGGTGTTGATTTAACACCGGACGCTTTTTACCAGTTGCTAATTACCAGTCATGATCTACCAAATACATCGCAACCTTCGCCAGGAGACTTTCTTAACGCCTACCGTAGGCATAGTGAACCAGGAGATACCATATTTTCTTTTCACTTATCTAGTAAGTTGAGCGGAACTTATCAATCTGCGCTTTTAGCATCACGCCAAATTGATGATCGCGATGTGCGTGTTATTGATACTCGTTCAGCTTCACTGGGCGTGGCGATGCCGGCTATTATGGCCACTCGCTGGGCCACGGCTGGTAATTCAGTAGAGAGTATTGAGCAACGAACACAAGCGATGATACAAAACCAGTCAGTGTATTTTTTAGTCGATACCTTAGATTATCTCCATAGGCACGGGCGAATTGGGAAGGCACAAGCTCTTTTCGGCAGTTTATTGCAAATAAAGCCAGTCCTCACCTTGGATGACGGTGTTGTTGCCCCAGCAGAGAAGGTGCGTGGTCAGAACCGGGCTATTGCTCGGCTGTTGGAGTTGGTTAAGTCTAAATTTACGCCAGCTGATCAATTATTAATTTCTGTGATAGATGCTCAAGTACCCGACGTTGCCAATCAACTATTATCTGATTTACAAGTCTCGTTTCCACGAGCTGAGTTTCTCAGAACAACTTTAGGACCAATAATCGGCACCCACACCGGGCCAGGCACTTTGGGTGTTATTACAAACATCATACCCGCTGAGTAGGAATTATGGTTAGCAAAAATGCATTAGAACTCAATAGCCCTGTATCTGTTTTACCTGGTGTAGGACCAGCCCGCTGCCAGATGCTAAGCCGCTTAGGCGTTTCCACTTTAAAGGATTTGCTGTACCTGCTACCCAGCAGGTACATTGATTTCTCCCTATTAGCCAATGTACGCACACTGCAACCAGGTCTTCATTGCACTCTGGCGGGAAAAGTGGGTGCGGTTAAATCACGGCGAGTATCTGCACGCCGTCTTCTCATTTGGGAGGCAGAACTAATTTGCCCAACAGGTGTTGTTTCTTTGGTTTGGTTTTACCATAGCGGTCGCCGAGTGCCGCCCCCTGTTAGCTCAGGTAGTGAAATAGCTGCTGCGGGTGTGGTTAAGTCTAATCAACGTGGCCTATGCTTGGTACGCCCGGAAATTGAATTAATGACACGTAAACCAGCTCAAGGCCGCATCTGGCCAGTTTACCCACTCACAAAAGGCCTCACACAAAAAATGTTGCGCCAATGGATTCGCTGCGTACAACCTGTCATTTCTGATATTCCCGACCCTTTGCCAGCTCACTTGTTAACTAAAAGAGGCCTGCCGACATTAGCGCAAACCCTGTATGATTTACATGAGCCGCCTTCTTTGCAAGCGGTGGAAAACGCCCGCCGTCGTTTAGCATACGAGGAGGCGTTTACGCTTAGCATCGCTATCAACTGGCAGAAGCTAAATCGAAGCAATTCTGTTTCCACGTACAAGTGTGCTGCGGACGGCCAACGCTTAGCGGCCTTGCGAAAAGCTTTACCATACAGCCTCACAGATAGTCAGCAGCAAGCCGTAACCACTATATCTTCGGATATGGAGAGTGGCCAGGTAATGGCGCGCCTATTGCATGGCGATGTGGGTAGCGGAAAGACCGTAGTGGCTATGTTTGCAGCAGTTAAAGCTGTGGAAAACGGATATCAGGCCGTAATTATGGTGCCTACCCGTATCCTTGCGGAACAGCATTATAACCGTTGGTATTCATTGTTGTCTAAAGTAAACGTAAAAGCAGCGTTGCTTACGAGCGGTAACATAGGGAAAAACGATGATGTAACCCAAGCTGATATTATTATTGGTACCCATGCTCTTCTTTATAAAAATTGGCCGCGTTTGGGGTTGGTAGTAATAGATGAACAACATCGTTTTGGTGTTGAACAACGAGCCAAGCTAGCAGCGACGGGGAATCCCCATTGTTTGTATTTAACAGCCACTCCCATTCCACGCTCGGTGGCTCTATTAACTTGCGGTGATCTTGATTTCACAGTTCTAATTAAAGAACCTGCAAAGCAAAAAATAGTAGATACACGTTGGATTTTGCCAGAAAAACGTCATGATGTCTATGCATTTGTACGAAAACAGGTGGCCGCGGGACATCAAGCTTTCATTGTGTTTCCCCACATTGGGGAGGATGAAGATATAGACGAAGAGTGGCCGCTATCAGTCGTCGCCGCCTACGAACAGCTGAAAAAGGGACCATTGCACGATACACGCATGGGTTTATGTCATGGCGGGTTATCCAATCTTCAGCAGGAGAAGGTGATCAGGCAGTTTACCAACGGTAAATTACAAGTGTTGGTGGCCACCACAGTAATCGAAGTAGGTTTCGATGTACCCAATGCTACTGTGATGATAATTGAGCACGCCGATTGTTTTGGTTTGGCTCAATTGCACCAATTACGGGGTAGAGTGGGGCGGGGAACAGCTCAATCGTATTGTCTGCTAATTGCCAAACCGCGCACTCGTGAAGCTGTTCAGCGGCTGCAAGTAATAAGAAATAACAGCGATGGATTTGTTTTGGCCGAACAAGATTTAAAACTCCGTGGCCCGGGTGAGCTGCTCGGCTTACGCCAATCAGGTTTTAGCCAACTAAAGTACCTTGAGTTGCCGCAACATGAGGTGCTACTTAAAACCGCAATTGCCGATGCTAGAACGATGAATAACGACCATCAGACATTACGTTGTTGGGGAAGGGAGTGATTCAATGCGGGTGATAGCTGGGCAGGCCAAAGGACGCATTCTCAGAGCGCCAAAGGCAGAACGCACGCGCCCTACTAGCGATCGCGTAAAAGAGTCGCTTTTTGCCATACTCTCATCCAAACTGGCAGATGCGGTGGTTCTTGATTTATACGCTGGCTCAGGCGCCTTAGCCCTAGAAGCTTTAAGCAGAGGCGCAGCCGAAGCAATTTTGGTAGAGCAGGGGCATGCAGCCAGTGCTTGTATTCGTCATAATATAGCTATAACCAACATGGAACACCGATGCCACCTTATTGTGGCACCGGTAGCTAAAGCACTGCCAACTTTAGCGGCCAGTGACCAACAGTTTCATCTAGTATTCATGGATCCGCCTTATGAACGGGTGTTAATAAGACCAACGCTGGAGATGCTTCAGAAGTACAAACTACTTTATGAGTACGGTATGGTTATTGTTGAGCATACTCGGAAAGAGGAGATACCTACCAATATGGAGAATTTGGTCGTGTGCCGCCAGGAGCATTATGGTGATACAACAATAACGTTCCTGCAAGCTACGTACGAGGAGGTCCTGGTTCGGTGAAAATAGCCGTATATCCGGGTAGTTTTGACCCGATCACCTTAGGCCACCTTGACATTATTGAGCGCAGCTGTCGGCTCTTCGATTTGTTGTATGTTGGCGTACTCGTTAATCAGGAAAAGCGTGTGCCACTTTTTTCATGCGCTGAGCGGGTTGAAATGTTGTCAAATGCTACAGCACACTTGCCCAATGTTCGTTGCGAGTTTTTTTCTGGCTTGTTAGCCGCCTACGCTCGCCAGCGGCAGGCTGTAGCCATAGTTCGTGGTATGCGAGCAGTATCTGACTTTGAGTATGAGTTTAAACTAGCTGCTGCCAATCGCCACCTAGCACCTCATATTGAAACAGTATTCATGATGACTAGTCATGAGTATTCGTTTATCAGCTCACAAATTGTTAAAGAAGTGGCTGAACTAGGCGGCTCAGTACAAGGCTGGGTTCCAGATGATGTAGCCAGGCGGTTAGAGCAGCGTTTTGCTATTTACAAAGGGGCGGGGCCAGACAAATGAACAGGATGAATCTTGTTATACTACTTGACCGTCTTGATCAACTCATAGACTCAGCAATGAGCGTGCCGCTCACCGGCAAGGTGCTTGTCGATGCTGATGCTGCTTTGGATTTGATCGACAAAATACGCAATGCTATTCCCGAAGAGGTGAAACGGGCGGAGTTACTTACCTCTGAAAAAGACCGTGTCTTGCAAGAAGGTCAAGCGGAAGCAGAGCGTATAGTCTTGCAGGCCGAGGAGTATGTAAACAAAATGGTGGGTGAATCCGAAATCACCAAACAAGCTCAAATACAAGCAAAACAGATGATAGACCAAGCACAGCGCAGAGCGCAAGAAATTGAAGCTGGTTCTAGCACATACGCTAACGAAGTGCTAGGTACACTAGCTGAGCAACTCGATAAAACCTTGCGTGTTGTACGTAAAGGTCAAGAAGAATTACAACGGCAAATAGCCGGATAGGGGTGAGGATGTTGCATTGGGGCAGGAAACTTTTATTCATCCCAATGCTGATATGCATTTTGCTAATTTCATCGCCAGCAATAACTACGGCTGCAGTAGCAAACCCCGAAATTTCCCTTGGCGATAAAGGCATTAGTGTTAGCAAACTGCAAGAGAGCCTATATGTACTGGGATACCTTGATTGCAAAGCATCCGGGTCATTCGATAAAGCAACAGAACAAGCATTGCGCCAGTTTCAACGTGATCAAGAGCTACAAGTCGATGGCATTGCTGGGAATCGTACCTGGCAGTGTATAGACCTAATATTAAACAATGCTCCGTTACATGTTGTAAAAGCGGGCGATACCCTGTGGAACATATCCCGTACATATAATGTCAGCATAGATCGCTTGGTGGTGACCAATAAACTGCGGTCACCTGAAAACATAAGTATTGGTTTGCAGTTACGCATTCCGGTATGCAATCCTGTTTCTGTCAGCACTGCTACCAACCGCGTCACTCCACCAACAAGCTTTACTCAACCATCACCCTCAGAGTTACCTCCAGGTAACCGTATTGAGGCGGCCACCTCTCAGCATGCTGAGTTAGTGGCTTGGGCAGATGTAAATTACTTATTCGCCAAAGGCATGCAAGCACGCGTAATTGATTGTCAAACTGGTTTATCTTTTAATGTCCGCCGTTTATACGGTTCTAAGCATGCTGATGTAGAGCCACTGACAACAACAGACACTAATACTCTGAAGCAAATATATTCTGGGTCTTGGAGTTGGTCACGAAGACCAGTGATTGTTGAAGTAGCCGGTCGACGCATAGCTGCTTCTATTAATGGTATGCCACACGGTAACTGTTCCATTAAAAATAACGGTTTTCCCGGACATTTTTGCGTTCACTTTCTTAATAGTGCCACACATACTTCGGGTAAACCAGATCCACAACATCAACAAGCAGTTATTGCAGCATCCAACTACAATACCAATCTTTTTGTAGCCAGAAATTAAGCTGAAGGGTACTACTCGCTTGACAGACCTGCAACCCTGTAGCTATAATTGCGGAGTGAGATTATGCGCATCAATATAAGTGCTATTAAAGGTCATTATGGCGAACAGTTGAAACGCAGTTATAACTTGTCGCAATTACCTTGTATGCAATGGGGCGAAGATGCTGAGCTGCTCTCGCCCATACAGGTTTGTGTCTCGGTTACGAATACGGGAAGTTGTTATTTACTGCGTGGCAAACTCGATGCACAGTTGCAGTTAATATGCCATCGCTGTATGAAACCGTATCAATGGCATTTAAACATACCGCTAGAAGAGGAGTATTTCCCCGCCGAAAAACAAACAGATGAAGAAAATGAGGCGGAGCATCAATTCGCACAAGTGAGTACTTTTAGCGGCGATGTTATTGATATACGAGAAGCAGTGAGCGAGCAGGCAATTTTGGGCTTGCCTACAAAAAACCTTTGTAGCCCAAATTGTCCGGGGATATGCCCTGGCTGTGGTGCTGATTTAGCAATAAAAGAATGTAGCTGCTCCACCAGGCAAATAGACCCGCGCTTAGCCCCGCTAGCCAGCTTATTAGCTGATGATGCTGAAGGCGAGCCTCGTAAATAGTGCATCGCCACTCTTGGGTGGAGTTATTTGAGGGGGATGTAAATTGGCAAATCCTAAGAATCGATGGTCAAAAGCTCGGACTAAAAGCCACAAAGCTAATTGGCGTGCTGAAGAGACAAACAGTGCAGCATGCCCACGTTGTCACGAACCTAAGCTTCCACACCGCGTCTGCATGAACTGCGGTACATACGATGGGAAGCAGGTTATTGCTGTAGGCGAAGAGAAAAAGTAAACGTCCTGCATTCGCCCAATAACTATCGAGAGGGTGCCTCTTTTTTGAGACACCCTCTTTTTAGGTATTGCCGTAATGAGGTTATTCGGTTATTATTAGTACCAGGTAATAATATCTGATGTCAAGGTGACGAAGTATGGAGCGCATAAGCAAACAAGAGCGCCAGCATCTATTATTAGAGTTGCTGGAGAGAGAACCCTTTCTCACCGATGTAGAACTTGCTCGTCGCCTGCAGGTTAGTGTGGCTACAATTCGTCTTGACCGACTTAGTTTAGCTATACCAGAAGTGCGGGAGCGTACACGCCATTTAGCTAAAAAAGCAGCAGCTACCGTGGTTAGCATGCACAGTGATGAAGTTGTAGGTGAATTGATCGATTTAGAGCTAGGCCGTTGGGCTGTCTCCATTTTACAAACCAAGCAGGGAATGGGGTTTTCCGAAACCGGAATAGTGCGCGGACACCACCTGTTTGCCCAGGCTAACTCCCTAGCTGTAGCTGTAATTGATGCTTCAGCTGCTCTAACCGCCGGGGCGCAACTGCGCTTTTTACACCCGGTGCGCACAGGTGAAAGTGTCATTGCAAAGGCTGTTGTACGAACAGGTCAGGCTCAACGCAAGTTGGTGGTGGTTACCAGTACAGTTAACCACACAACTGTATTTAAAGGCCGTTTTATTATATGGACTGGTCATTTGGACCAATTGACTACAAGCGAATCTAGCATGGAAGCAAAAAGGTAGGGACCTTTTGTGATTATCGCCGTCGACGCAATGGGGGGCGACTACGCCCCAGATGAGATAGTAAAAGGGGCCATATTAGCTGCTAACGAATACGGAGTGGATATTTTACTTGTTGGCCAAGAGGAAGCCATTTCACCGCTGTTACCACCAATGGGTACCGACGGCCATATACAGATAATGCCAGCTAATGATGTTATATCAATGAATGCTCACCCACTTGCTGCTGTGCGCAAACAACCTAACGCTTCCATTGTGGTTGCAGCCAGAGAAGTAAAGACTGGTCGGGCACAGGCATTAGTCAGTTTTGGTAGCACTGGTGCAACCATGGCCGCGTCCTTATTAAACTGGGGACGTATCAAAGGTGTAGAGCGTCCGGCTATTGCTATAGTGTTACCTACTTTACAGGGCCTTTGCCTACTTTTAGATGCTGGAGCCCAAGCTGATGCGCGCCCCAACCATTTAATGCAATTTGCTACCATGGGCGTGCTTTATACTAAACGGGTGTTAGGTATTGATAATCCGCGTGTAGGTCTATTGAATATTGGCGAAGAGGATACTAAAGGAAATGAACTAACTCTGGCAGTGTACAATCGCTTGAAGAGCAGGAATGACATCACATTTATTGGCAATGTAGAAGGCCGCGATGTATTGCCGGGCAAAGCCGATGTGCTAATTTGCGATGGCTTTATGGGGAATGTAGTTCTAAAAACTATAGAAGGAGTCGCTCATACCATATTCACACTTATAGGTGATGCGGTTACGAGCACTACGAAAGCTAAACTAGGCGCCATGTTGTTGCGCGATTCACTTAAAATTGTGAAAAAGCAGCTCGATTATACCGAGTATGGTGGCGCACCGTTGTTAGGAGTGCAAGGTGTTTGTATTATAGGTCATGGTTCGTCAAACGCCAAAGCAGTGAAGAATGCCATTCGCGTAGCTAAAGAAGCCGTAGAAACACAAGTTGTGGCGGCTATTGCTGACCGAGTGAGTGCGGAATCGGATTAAGGAGAGCTGATGATGCATAAAGCCGGTATTTTAGGTGTAGGTAAAGCGGTTCCCAAGCGGGTTGTAACCAATGCAGACCTGGAAGAAGTGGTAGATACCAGTAGTACATGGATTATTGACCGCACAGGTATTCAGGAAAGGCGCATTGCTGCCAGCGACGAAGCTACTTCTGATATAGCGACGCGGGCAGCCCGCATAGCTTTAGTTAAGGCGGGTGTTAACCCTATTGATATAGATTTAATAATAGTGGCTACTGTTACACCCGATATGGTGTTTCCAGCTACAGCATGTTTAGTACAAGCAAATCTAGGCGCAACAAAAGCAGCGGCCTTCGACTTATCGGCTGGTTGTTCAGGTTTCATTTACGCCCTCGATATGGCGGCACGAGTGGTACAAAGTGGCGCGTACCAGCGCGTATTAGTCGTAGGAGCTGACTTATTATCACGCGTCACCGATTGGACTGACCGCTCTACCTGTGTGCTGTTTGGCGATGGTGCCGGAGCTTGCGTGGTGGGACGGGTGAACTCTGGTGGTATTCTCGCTACTTATTTGGGTGCTGACGGTAACGGGGGTAACAAACTGATGTTGCCTGCTGGGGGCTCTCGAAATCCAACCAGCGAAGTAACCTTTCAAAAGAAAATGCACTATATTCATATGGCCGGCAACGAGGTTTTTAGGTTTGCGGTAAAAATCATGGGTGAGGCCGCGCAAGAAGTATTGGCCAGGGCGAACCTGCAACCAAGCGATATTGATCTATTCATTCCCCATCAGGCCAATATTCGTATCATAGATGCCGCTGCCAGACGATTGGCATTGCCCTCGGATAAAGTGTTTATAAACGTGCATAAGTACGGGAATACCTCTGCCGCTTCCATTCCCATTGCCATTGCTGAAGCGGTTGATGAAGGGCGTATTCAACCTGGAAAACGGGTGGTATTAGTGGGATTTGGTGCTGGGCTAACTTGGGGCGCTATCGCCCTTGAGTGGTCTGCTGATGAGGGTAAAATAGCATGATCGCCTTCGTTTTTCCCGGACAAGGCGCGCAAAAAGTGGGTATGGGTCATGATTTGGCCAACAAATATCCGCTAGCAGCGCAAACTTTTGCCGAAGTCGACGCAGCACTTGGTGAACCATTATGCGAACTGTGTTTTCACGGCCCTGAAGAGGCCTTACGTCAAACCCGGAATACACAACCAGCTCTTGTTGGCACCAGCGTAGCGGCCTACCGTTTGGTAAGCCAAGTAGTATCCCCATCATTTGTGGCTGGGCATAGTTTAGGTGAGTATACAGCTTTAGTAGCAGCAGGTAGTTTATCGTTGACTGATGCTGTGCGGGTAGTACGAAAGAGGGGCCTGTTAATGGAGGCTGCTGTGCCGAAGGGTACAGGTACTATGGCGGCAATAATTGGTTTAGATGCCAATCAGGCAGAAGACATTTGTCAGGTGGCAAGTGAATGCGGAATGGTGGCACCAGCTACCTACAACGGCGGCGGGCAAATAGTAGTAGCCGGAGAGGTCGCTGCTGTAAATACCGCCACGGAGTTAGCCTTAAAAGCTGGTGCGCGGCGAGTACAGCATTTAAATGTAAGCGGTCCTTTTCATACTAAGTTGATGAGGTGTGCAGCTGAGCAATTACAGCAAATTTTGCTTGATATTCATTTAGCTAACGCAACAATACCCGTATATGCTAATGCTAGCGCGACCGCATTGTATAAACCTGATGACATTAGAAAAGCTTTAGTATCTCAGGTGTATTCGCCCGTACGTTGGGAAGAGTGCGTACATGCTATGTGGGGCGATGGTGCTCGCATTTTCATAGAAATTGGTCCAGGCCGTGTTTTATCGGGTTTAATAAAGAGGATTATTCCCGAAGCTCAAGTATTTAACGTCAGCGATGCCATGGGGCTAGAGAACATAATTGTGCATTTAAAAGGTGGCGGTGTAAAATGAGCCTAGCAAATAAAACTGCCATGATTACTGGCGCTAACCGTGGTTTGGGTGCTGCTATTGCTTATGAAATGGCAGCCAAAGGGGCAAATGTCGCCGTATGCGCTCGCAACCACAAAGCTGCTTCTTTAGTGGCGGAAAATATCGTTAATCAGGGTGGGAAAGCTTTTGCCGTAACGCTTGATGTATGCGATACAGACTCTTGCACACAAGCCATTAACGAAGTAATGGCGCAAACCGGCCGCCTAGATATACTAGTTAATAATGCTGGCATCACCAAGGACTCGCTATTCATACGTATGAATGAAGATGAATGGGATGCAGTAATAGAGACCAATCTGAAAGGTGTTTACCGCTGTAGCAAAGCAGCGCTGCGCCCTATGCTTAAAGCTAAATCGGGTGTTATCATTAATATTAGTTCTATAGTTGGCATAATAGGGAATCCCGGTCAGGTTAATTACGCTGCAGCAAAAGCTGGGCTGATAGGTTTCACCAAGAGTCTGGCCAAAGAGACAGCTTCTCGCAATATTCGAGTGAATGCAGTGGCTCCCGGGTATATTGACACTGACATGACGCAAGGCCTTGCAGACCAACAACAGCAGACCTTGCTTCGCCAAATTCCTCTAGGCCGCATTGGTCAGCCTGCCGATGTGGCAGCCGCAGTTTGCTTTTTAGCTAGTGACTGCGCTGCTTACATTACTGGGCAGACGATTGTTGTGGATGGGGGATTGGCCATGTAACTCGGCTAACAATATAGCCAGCAAACGATGTAGATGATCATGAAAAAGGAGTGCAGAGATGGACATTTTCGAGAAGGTAAAGGACCTTGTAGTGGATCAACTGGGCGTAGAAATCGATGAGGTGACGACAGAAGCATCGTTCATCGACGATCTGGGAGCTGATTCACTGGACATTGTTGAGCTGGTGATGGCTTTTGAGGAAGCTTTCGATCTGGAGATACCCGATGAGGACGCTGAGAAACTCACCACTGTTGGCGCAGCTGTAAATTACATTAAAACGAAAATAGAAGCGTGATACAATAAAGGCCGTCGGTGGCGGCTTCGGCCGCCACCAGGCAAAACGCTGCAGCGTTTACAGCGGAGGTGACAATAAGTGAGCAGGCGGGTAGTGATAACCGGCTTAGGTGCCGTCACTCCTGTTGGCATTGGCGTACCCCGAATGTGGGAGTCTTTACTTGCTGGTCGATCTGGCGTCGGACATATAACTCTTTTTGATGCCGCTGAACTCAGTACGCAAATTGCTGCTGAAGTGAAAGACTTTAATGCCACAGATTATATGGATCGTAAGGATGCTAGAAGGGCTGATCGAGTAGCCCAAATGGCAGTTGCTGCAGCGCAACTAGCTTTAGAAGACGCACACCTTGATCTATCCACCATTAATCTTGATCGTATAGGAGTGCTTATTGGTTCGGGTATCGGTGGTATAACCACTTTTGAACAAGAGAGTCGTGTGCTCTTTGAAAAGGGCGCCCGACGAGTTAGCCCTTTCTTTGTACCAATGATGATTCCCGATATGGCCGCTGGGCAAGTTGCCATAGCTTTTGGCTTGCGAGGCCATAATGCATGTACTGTAACAGCTTGTGCTTCCGGTACAAATTCTATAGGCGATGCTTTTAGGGTTGTTCAGTATGGCGACGCTGATTACATGGTGGCCGGAGGCGCTGAAGCAGCTATTACCAAGTTAGCTATGGCTGGTTTCTGCGCAGCGCGTACACTATCAACTCGCAACGAAGAACCCGAGCGAGCATCCCGGCCTTTTGAACGGGGGCGCGACGGTTTTGTAATGGCAGAAGGTGCCGGAATTGTTCTGCTAGAAGAGCTAGAGCATGCCCAAGCTCGAGGTGCACATATCTACGCTGAGGTGCTCGGCTACGGTGCTACTGGCGATGCTTACCATATTACCAACCCATCGCCCGAACACGAAGGTGCTGCACGTGCCATGCAAAAGGCGCTTACAGATGCTAAAATTGCTCCACACCAAATCGGGTATATCAATGCGCATGGTACATCGACACAAGTGAACGATAACAACGAAACACTAGCCATTAAACGTATATTCGGCACGAGTGCTATGCACATACCCGTTAGCTCAACAAAATCAATGACCGGACACATGCTCGGAGCAGCAGGTGGTGTTGAAACCATCATATTATGCAAGACGCTCGAGACAGGTATAATACCGGCGACAATCAATTATGAAGAACCCGATCCTGAGTGCGATCTCGACTATGTGCCCAACCATTTTCGCAAGGCATCGGTTGAGTATGCCATGTCTAATTCATTCGGCTTTGGCGGTCATAATGCTGTACTCGTTTTGGGCAAATATACACCTGACACAAATGACTAAGTTGGAAACAGGAGCACTGCCAATGGATATTCTAGCAGCTAGCACAGTACCAGCTCATATACTAAAAGAAGCATTAACACATAGTTCATATGCAAACGAACATCCGGGCACTACCGATAACGAACGCTTGGAATTCCTTGGTGATGCAGTGCTTGAGTTAGCAATAAGTACTTATTTATTTCAGACTTACCCACATAAATCCGAAGGCGAACTATCGTTGATGCGTTCTTCCGTAGTAAACACCGTTGCCTTAGCGAATATGGCTCGGCAACTGAATTTAGGTGATCATCTACGCTTAGGTCGGGGTAGTGATATCAGTGGTAGCAGAGATCTTGATTCTGTACTGGCAGCTACTTTTGAAGCAGTGATTGGCGCTGTTTATATTGGTTGTGGCTGGCAAATGGCTTATAATTATATTTGTCAGCATCTAGCAGGCCAAGAACGCGATTACTCTGGTAAAGATAACAAAAGTCTATTACAGGAGCATATACAGTCTCAATCAGCAGAATCGCCTACATACTGTGTTGTCCACACTGACGGACCCGATCATGCACGACAGTTTGTCGTTGAGGTACGCCACGCCGGGCAGGTGTTGGGCCAAGGGCGGGGGCGTTCTAAAAAGGCTGCTGAACAAGAGGCCGCTCGGGCTGCTTTGCGTAAGCTATAGTCTAATTGTATTTTATTTATTATAATGTAGTTACGAATTCTTTTAGAAATACTTGCAAAGGATGTGCGTGCCTTTGTCAACGGATACTGCTGCAGCAACTAAATATGAAGAAACTATATGCCTAATCCCCGGAGTGATGGCGGCACGTGTCAACATAGAAAACGGGCAGGTTATTGAGGCGCATGTATTAGGCGACACTACACGACATCCCATGCAAATTGTACGTGATGTGGAAAGTAGTCTGATGGCTCGCTTTGGTATGCGCGTAGATCGCAAACGCATTAGTG